>NZ_MCUF01000013.1:0-12478 GCF_002873615.1 Shewanella sp. 10N.286.51.B7 | reverse complement strand
CTGCTTACTGCTTACTGCTTTGCGTATTTTCTAAAATAGTATCTCAATTCATGGCAATTTTTGACTCCGAAATTGACCTAATACTCATTTAAAAACACTATTCATTTGTCATACAATATGTGTAAAAACAAGCATGTAACTGCACTAAACTGTCTTTATATTGAAATTAGCTTCCATAATCTGCAACAACCACCTTCCCTAGCGTATTTATTTCAAAAAAAATGTAAGCGCTATCACAAAATTATTTCTTTTTTTTATTTTAGATAAAACTGCTAAATAGTAAATTATTAATGTTTTTATTCAGCAACTTAAGATTTCTTGTTTTGTTTTGCCACAAAAACAAAGTTAACAGCTTGTGATTTTTTGTAGCAATTATTGTTGACGCTGTTAACAAATTAATCTAGTTTTATGTAAGCGCTTACATTAACTTTTACATAAAGGCTTTTCAAAGCGTTTACAAATGATGAAAAAACATATTACGTGAATGCGTAATCCGAATAAAAAAATCAGAGAGTAGTAGCCTGAGATCTAGTCGAGGGGAGACTTAGATGAAATTTAGAACATTTAAAAAGACCAGAATTGCCACTAGTTTGTCGGTAGTACTGAGTGCAAGTACCATGATGCCAGCATTCGCAGCTGATGAAGCCGCTGCAGATGAAAACATTGAAGTACTTCAAGTCACGGGTATTCGCGGAAGCTTAATTAAATCAATGGATTTAAAACGTAGCTCTAACGGTATCGTTGATGCAATTAACGCTGAAGACATTGGTAAGTTCCCAGACAGTAACTTAGCTGAGTCTTTGCAACGTATTACGGGTGTATCAATCGACAGACAAAATGGTGAAGGTAGCCGTGTTTCTGTTCGTGGTTTCGGTGCAGACCAAAACTTGGTTATGCTCAATAACCGTCAAATGCCAGTAACAACCGGTTCTCGCTCTTTTGACTTCGCTAACATTGCATCTGAAGCAATTAGTGCAGTTGAAGTTGAGAAAACAAGCCAAGCGAAAAACTCAACTGGTGGTATTGGCGCAACAATTAATGTTCTAACTCATCGCCCACTAAGCTCTCCAGGCCTTAAAGCGACTTTCGGTGTTAAAGCTGTTGATGATCAATCAACTGATGAAGGCTCTGTTACACCAGAACTATCAGGTTTATATTCAAATACATTTGCTGATGGCAAATTTGGTATATCTATTTCTGCGAGTTACCAAGAACGTGAAAGCGGTAACCAACAAGCTCAAGTCGGCACAGGCTGGCGTAGCTTCCCAGGTATTGTTGACCAAGACTGGGGCGGCGATAATGCAGAATGGGGCGGCGTACCAAAAGATGACAATCAAATTAACCGTCCTGGTGAAGATGATGTTTACGCAGTGCCACAAACAACGGTTTACCGTTTTGAAGAGCAGCAACGTACCCGTACTAATGGTCAGTTAGTTTTACAATACGAGCCAATTGACTCGTTACGTGCAACTCTAGATTACACTTATATGCAAAATGATGTTGATACCCAATCACATGATGTATCTGCATGGTTTAACTTTGTTCCTACTCAAGAAAGTACTTGGTCAGATGGCCCAGTATCATCTCCATTGGTTTACTCTGAAACTTACCCTGATGGCGGCGCTGATTTATCAATGGCCGCGGGTGATTACGGAACACGTGATGAAAGTGGCTCTTTAGGCTTTAATTTAGAGTGGGATGCAACTGATAACTTATTCTTATCATTGGATTACCATACTTCAGAAGCAGAGCGTTCACCTAATAGCCCTAACGGTAGTAACAGTAACTTAAGTACTGCAGCATTTATTCGTACAAGCGCTGCAACTGATTTCACCGGTGACGTACCAGTACTCGCTGTTGGTGGTGGTAATGCTGTTCGTCCTGAAGATATGCGTGTTACTGGTTCAGTATTTGGTAATGCTCGTAATAAATCAGAAGTTGAACAACTACAAATCAATGGTACTTACGTCTTTGAAGAGGCTGGTAGCATCGACTTTGGTATCGCAGCAACTGACGTAAATAATCACTCTCAATCAGTAAACGTACAACGTAATGACTGGGGTGGTGTTGGCGCTGAAGGCGATTTTGACCCTTCATGGTTCCCAGCGGGTAGCGTTCAAGATAAATTTGACGGTTCACAAGGTGACTTCTCAGATTATGAAGGTTCTGCCTCTATTGACCCACAAGATGTGATTTTCCTTTGGGATTTTGAAGCGGTTCGCGCTCGCGCTGCTGAACTATACGGCTCTACAGCTGTTGGTGATTGTGGTAACGGTTTCTGTCCATCTACTGACTATGCAAGTGATACCGACCGTTTCACTCAAGAAGAGTCACAATCAGCATATGTTCAATATAACTACGAAGGCGAATGGGGCGATATGCCATTTGATGTTCACTTCGGCGTACGTTATGAAAAAACAGATGTTGAATCTAAGTCAGCGGTTTCATCTTATGACCAAGCAACTTGGATAGCAGAAACAGAAATTGCACTTCAAAGCACTACATCTGATAACCGTGTATTTGGTACTCAAACAGGTTCGTATGATTACTTTTTACCAAGTTTCAACTTCAATATTGAAGTCGTAGAAGATATTTATTTACGTGCTGCATACAGTGAAACAATTGGTCGACCAGACTACACCTCTATTCAAGGTGGTACGACAGTTGGAACACTAGCTAACCGTGGTGGTGGTAGTGGTGAATCAGGTAACCCAAGCTTATTACCACTTGAATCAACTAACTATGATTTCTCTGGTGAGTGGTACTACGCAGATGCGAGTTATGTCTCTGTCGGTTACTTCCGTAAAGACGTAACAAACTTTATTGATAGTAACCCTGTAAATTCTACTATTTATGAAATTGCAGATCCATCAAATGGTGTTTACGTTGCAGAAGCTATTGCCGCTGGAAATGTAACAGCCATTGATCAGCGACAGTGGATTTACGACACTTATGGTGCAACCGATCCAAATGTCACTCTAAACCCAGATAACGGCAATATTGAAATCACTGGTAACCCTGGTGACCCAAGCCTTAACTTTGTACTAACAACGCCTTCAAACAGTAGCGACAGTTCTGTGATTGATGGTTGGGAATTTGCAGTACAGCACTTCTTTGGCGAGTCAGGTTTCGGCATGCAAGCTAACTACACGTTAGTAAATGCAGGCGACTCTTATGACAATTACAACCTAAACCGACCTGGTGATGATCCGCAAAATGTACTTACCAACATCAGTGATACAGCTAACGTTGTTGCCATCTATGAAAACTATGGTTTCTCTGCTCGTTTAGCATGGAACTGGCGTGATGAGTTCTTGAACTCAACAGGTGACGGCACCGGTGCTAACCCATCATATACTGAAGAATATTCACAAGTTGATTTCAATATTGGTTATGACATTGCGGCAGTTGAAGGCCTAACAGTATTCTTCGAAGGGTTAAACATCACTGAAGAAAATACGCGAACTCATGGTCGTTCAACTACTCAAGTATTGAACTACACCCAAACAGGAGCTCGATACAGTCTAGGTGCACGTTATACATTCTAACTTGAACACGTTTTAAAAATGTAAACTAAGGTCGTTTGAGGTGACTATCATGGTCACCTCTTTTTTTAAGCTACATCCGTTAGCAACATGGACGTTGCACCTTTTTTATGAATTTACAATTCTCTCTCATTATTACAAATTATTACTTACAAACACTTGTAAGCGATTGAAAAATATTCAATGCTAGTCAAGCTCTAGCGGAAAAAATGACTCTATCGATACGAATTAAAGTTATTAAAACTGGCCTTAACTACAAAATTTAAAATAGGCATTTTATGGCACAAGCGATTCAAAACATTATTATTGTTGGCGGCGGCACTGCAGGTTGGTTAACAGCGGGAATATTGGCTGCTGAACACAACGCTGATAATGGCAAGTTATCGCCCTCTCCTAAGCTCAATATCACTTTAATAGAATCTCCAGATGTGCCGACCATTGGCGTAGGTGAAGGTACTTGGCCTTCAATGCGCAGCACACTCAAAAATATCGGCATCAGTGAAACTGAGTTTTTAATCCATTGCGACGCAAGTTTTAAGCAAGGTTCGCGTTTTTTCAACTGGACTCACTCAGCTAATACACGCAATCGCTCCGGCGAGCAATATCTTCATCCTTTCAGTTTACCTATAGGAACAAACGAATTAGATCTTTGTCCTTACTGGATGCCACACAGAGAGCAAGTCAGCTTTGCAGATGCTGTTGGTCAGCAAAATCAATTAAGCCAATTATTTTTAGCGCCTAAACAAATCACTACTGGTGAGTATCAATTTCAAAATAATTACGGCTACCACCTTAACGCAGGTAAGTTTAGCCAGCTGTTGCAAAAGCATTGCACCGAAAAACTTGGCGTGACTCATATTCAAGACCATGTCACCAGTATTCACAAAAACGACAATGGGGATATTAGCCACTTAGCAACCAAGCAATCAGGCATCCTCAAGGCTGACTTTTTTGTGGACTGTACTGGAGTCAAATCTTTACTGCTTGGTGAGCAGTTAAGCGTTCCATTTATATGCCAAAAGTCGGTGTTATTTAATGATTCCGCTTTAGCGGTACAAGTCCCCTACCCAAGCCCTGACTCAGAGATTGCTTCATGCACTCATTCTACTGCGCAAACAAATGGTTGGATTTGGGATATTGGTTTACCGACAAGGCGAGGCGTCGGTCATGTCTATTCATCGAGTCATACCGATCAAGACCAAGCAGAAAAGCAGCTTATCGATTACCTTAGACCCACAGTCAATATTGATGTGGATAATCTAGAGTTCAAAAAACTTTCTATTGCACCGGGGCATCGACAAGTCTGCTGGAAAAACAATTGTATGGCTATCGGTATGGCTGCAGGCTTTATCGAGCCTTTAGAAGCATCAGCGCTAGCATTAGTTGAATGGAGTGCCAATACCCTTGCTAAGCAATTACCTGCGAATAGACAAGTAATGGATATTGTTGCCTCTCGAGTCAATCAACGTTTTAGCCAACATTGGCAGCAAATTATCGAATTTTTAAAGCTGCATTATGTCCTGAGTAAAAGAAGCGACAGTGACTATTGGCATGACCATCGTGAGTCATCAACGATACCGGATTCTCTACAACAACAAATCGAGCTGTGGCGAACTCAAGCGCCGAATATACACGACATTCAACATACAGATGTGTTATTTCCAGCTGCGAGTTTTCAATTCGTGCTTTATGGTATGGAATTTCAGACCATGGTGCCAACTCAACTAAAGCCGTCATTGCAACATAAAGCTCAACAACTTTTCAGTGAAAATATAAAACGTACACAAGGCTTAAAGCAAATATTGCCCACCAACCGAGAGTTGCTGGCAAAAATTGCCCAATATGGATTACCTAAGATTTAGTCGCAATACAATAATAAACGACAAATTACACTCGCTATTACAAGACCAATTACACATAACAATAAACACAGCTAAGACTGTATTTGATTAGGATGTCAGCATGAATAAACCAGTATTACTCAATAGTGTCGATCATAAAGACTTAAAAATTATTACTGAACGCTCAGAAAAATTCGGTGATAACCTTTGGTACACAGTGACCTTTCCAGCCGAATTTAGAAGTGTACAGGCGCATTATCCAATCTTTTTTCAAAAAGACAGTAATACCGGCCAATTCTATTCTGTTGCTATGTTTGGCTTCCAACATAAAGAAAACTTGTTTCTTCAAGATGGTAAATGGCAAGCTGCCTATATTCCATTAACTGTCCGCCGCCAACCTTTTTTAATCGGTCAGCAAACTGTACAGGAAGATGGTGTTGAGCAGGTTCAACGTGTGATTCATTTAGATCCAAACCATCCTAGAATCAATGAAGCCGAAGGTGAGCCGCTATTCTTCCCATACGGTGGTAACACCCCTTACCTTGATGAAGTCGGTGAAATGCTTGAAACCATTCACCATGGCTTAATCGATAGCAAAAACTTTATTGAAACCCTGATCAAACTTGAATTGCTTGAGTCATTTACTCTAGACATTGAGCTTGATAACGGTGAAAAGCACCAAATGATTGGTTTTTACACCATCAATGAACAAACCCTTGCCATGCTTCCCGCGGAAACACTCGCTGAACTGCATCAGCAAGGTTATCTCAGCGCTATTTATATGACGTTGGCATCACAATCAAATATAAGACAGCTTTTGAACTTCAAAAATGCTCAGACAAGTGCTTAACGCTGTATCAGGCACATCTATAAGGTTGTTGTAAATGGATACGAAACAGACAGTAAGAGTGATTGAAAACAGCTCAATGAGTGACATCATTGATGAGATTGAGTCAATCGATGAACCCGTTATTTTTAAAGGAGCTTGTGCCCACTGGCCTTTAGTGGAAGCAGGCCTTAAAAGTGCTGAAGATGCGGCTCAATACTTACTGTCTTTTTATCAGCAAACCCCAGTAACTGCCTATTACGTGGCACCAGAACATAAAGGCCGCGTATTTTATAACGATCAAGTTAACGGCTTTAATTATCAGGCCGCCCAGCTTAATTTACATCAGGTGATTGATAAGCTATTTACCCATAAAGATGATGACTTTCCGCCAAGTATCTATATGGGTTCAACTGAGATTAATCAGTTTCTGCCAGGTTTAGCAGATAAAAACAGCTTAAAACTTGAGTCTATTAAGCCACTAACCAGCGTCTGGTTAGGTAATCAATCTCGAATAGCAGCACATTTTGATTTCCCGCAAAATCTTGCCTGTAACGTTGTTGGCAAGCGTACATTTACCCTATTCCCACCCGAGCAAGTCGGTAATTTATACATTGGCCCGATGGAGTTTGCCCCAGGTGGCCAAGAAATTAGTATGGTCGACTTTGATGCGCCCGACTTTGATAGATACCCTAAATATAAACATGCCCTTGCAGCGGCTCAAACCGCTGAGCTTGAGCCAGGTGATGTGCTATATGTTCCTAGTATGTGGTGGCATCAAGTAAGTGGTGTAGAAGCCTTTAATGTGTTGATAACCCATTGGTGGCGAGACACGCCAGCTTATCTAGGTAGACCGAATAACGCGCTGGCAATGGCAATGTTAAGTCTTCGCTCACTGCCTAAAGCACAACGACAAGCTTGGAAAGCCATGTTCAATCACTACATATTTGATCATGATGACGATGACGTCAGTCATATCCCGAAAGATGCTCAAGGGATGCAGACTAAACCTCTGGATGATATCAATGCTCGAAAGCTTAGAGCGGACTTAATTAATAAGTTAAAGCGATAAACTCATAAAGAAGCGAGTTCATTAATTTTCAAACAACAAATAATAAAGAGTTAATCACTATTTTGTGAATTGATCGTAAGGAAATTCTGTTATGCAAAAGCAAGCCTCTGAAAAAGCAAACGCTTCAAACAAGCCAATTAGAAAAGTTGTCATCGCAGGTGGTGGCACCGCTGGCTGGATGGCCGCTGCTGCATTAACAAAACTGCTAGGTAAAAACTTAGAAGTGGTACTGGTTGAATCCGATCAAATAGGCACTGTAGGTGTCGGTGAAGCCACCATTCCTACGTTGCATATTTTTCATCGTTTATTAGGCATTAAAGAACAAGATGTCATGGCTGCCACCAATGCCACTTTTAAATTAGGTATTTCATTTGAAAATTGGCACGATGTGGGAAAAGATTACATTCACTCCTTTGGTTTTCTCGGCAAAGATTGCTGGGCCTGTGGTTTCCAACATTTTTGGCTGAAAGGCCAACAACGTGGCATCGTCAGTGAAATCGGCGACTATTGTACTGAGCATTTAGCGGCGCGAGAAGGTCGCTTTGCTGTACTGCCGAATCAAGATTACAACCATGCGTATCATATGGATGCGACGCTTTACGCTAAATTCTTACGTGCCATTGCCGAGCAACATGGCATCACTCGTATAGAAGGCAAAATTAATGATGTCTTGCAATATGAAGATAGCGGCAATATTAAAGCCTTACAACTTGACTCAGGCGAAATTGTGGAAGGTGATTTATTCCTTGATTGCACTGGGTTTAGAGCCATGCTAATCGAAGGCACACTCAATACAGGTTTTGATGATTGGAGCCATTGGTTACCATGTGATAGCGCGATTGCAGTGCAAACCAAAACCACCGAAAAACCGATTCCTTATACTCGCTCAATCGCTCGTGATTCAGGTTGGCAATGGCGGATTCCACTTCAAAGCCGTACCGGTAATGGCATCGTTTTTTGCAGTAAATACATGAGTGATGAAGATGCCAAAACCACGTTAATGAACAATATTGAAGGTGAGCCGTTAACTGACCCTCGTGTGATTAAGTTCCGCACTGGCAGTCGCCGTAAAACATGGCATAAAAACTGTATCGCAATTGGTTTATCATCTGGTTTTTTAGAGCCGTTAGAGTCCACCAGCATCCACCTTATTCAACGAGGTATTGTGCGTCTTCTGCAAATGTTCCCTTCACAAGGTATTGTTGAAGAAGACATTAATGAGTTTAATGAGCAAACTCGCACAGAAACTGAAAACATCCGCGACTTTATTGTATTGCATTATAAGGTCACTGACCGCACTGATACTCGCTTCTGGCGCTATTGTAAAAATATGAGCGTACCTTCATCGTTGCAACATCGTATCGATATGTTTGATGCTTCTGGCAAAGTGTATAAACACGGTAATGAATTATTTGGCGAAAGCTCTTGGATACAGGTAATGATGGGTCAAGGTTTAGCACCGAAACAATATCACCCAATCGTCGATATGATGGAAGATGAAGAGCTGGAACACTTCTTAGGCTCAATCAAAGCAAAAGCGAAACAGAAAGTCTCGAATTTGCCTGATCATTATGATTTTGTGCAGCATTACTGTAAGTCAAAAATGCTTTAACTAATCATGATTGAGTTTATTTAGAATTAAGCCAGTAAGGTTGTTTATGACAGAACCACATTCGCAAACAGTGCCAAAGCAAGTATCTAGTGCTAAGCCAACAGATCTCAATCCAATGGTACGCGTCAACAAGCCATTGAAACCAGAGATCCATTATATTGGTGAACAAAAAACACCTGTGATTGTTATCGATGACTTTACTGCTGACATCTCTGAACTACAACATTGCGCTGATCAAATCGACTTTAACTTAGACAAAGGTTCTTATTATCCAGGGATAAGAGCCAAACTGCCTAGAGATTATGTGATTGAAGTATTAAACCACGTATTTCAATTGATTTATGATGTTTACAAAATACCCACTAACCTTCGCATCAAACCTCAAGCAACGTACTTTTCGTTAATCAATCGCCAGCCAGAAAATTTGACGACGTTACAACGTATTCCACACTTTGATACCCCTGCGCCCTATTATTTTGCATTACTGCAGTATCTTAACGAAGAAGACCATGGGGCAACGGCATTTTTTAAGCACGTTCCTACACAATTCGAACGTATTACCCAAACCAATATGGATGAATACTTCAGAGCTGCAGAGCCCTATTTACAAGCACTAGCTCCGCATCCGGCAAAATATTTTGTCGAAAGTAATCAGTATTACCAACAACATCATCAAATCGAATATAAACAACATCGATTGGTGATATATCCGGGTAATTTGTTGCATTCAACTTTAGTCTGTCCTAAAACAGATATTGATAGTAACCCCCAAACAGGCCGCTTAACGGCCAATATATTCATCAATGTCAGCTAATTATGCTGGTGAACTCTTTGCCAATTGACATTGTTAACCTCATAAAAAATATCTTTTATTAATCTATCAAGGAGCCTCAGATGACACCGATATATCGGCCAAAAATGAAAGCGCTTACAAAAAATAGACTTCGAGCAGTTTCAATTTCAGCTTCAATACTGATGTTAAGCAGTTCGGCTGTCATTGCTGACTCATCAAGTACTGCAGATTCATCAAATACAGTGAAACAGTCACATGCATTATCAGTACTGAGTCAAAGTGAGCAACAGCGTTTACAGCACCGTTTATCTCAGGTTGAATCTGAAATTGAACGTCTTTTACCTCAGCTCTCTCTAGAGGAAAAAGTGTCTTTAGTCCATGCAGGCGGAAAATTTCATATCCCAGCAATTGAGCGATTAAATATTCATGAAATGTGGATGTCTGACGGTCCTCACGGGGTTCGTTACGAAATTGACAGAAACTCTTGGGCACCTGCCGGCTGGACGAATGACTATTCAACTTATTTGCCGCCACTCACGGCAGTAGCCGCAAGTTGGGATCCTAACATGGCCAGTTTGCATGGGAATGTTTTGGGGGCTGAAGCGCGTCATCGTAATAAAGACCTTATTCTCGGCCCAGGCGTTAACCTTGCACGCCTGCCATTGTATGGTCGCAACTTTGAGTACATGGGTGAAGACCCATACTTGGCTGCCACATTAGTCGTGCCAACAGTCAAAGCCATTCAAGCTAATGATGTCGGAGCAACCGTTAAGCATTATGCGTTAAACACCCAAGAGTTAAACCGTACTGGAGTGAATGCCAAACCTGACGAGCGAACCCTACGAGAGGTGTACTTGCCCGCATTTGAAGCTGCAGTTAAAGAAGCCAATGTGCATGCCATCATGGGCGCATATAATGAGTTTCGCGGCACTAATGCTAACCAAAGCCATCATTTGATTAAAACCATTTTAAAAGGTGAATGGGCCTACGAAGGTGTGCTCCTTACTGACTGGAATGTCGATATCAATACCTATGATGCTGCCATGAACGGCCTAGATATTGAAATGGGCACCGCTGTCGAAAGTTATGATGAATACTTTTTAGCTGATCCACTCCTAGCAATGATAAAAGCAGGTAAAGTGCCTGAATCTGAGCTTGATGATAAAGTACGCCGTATTCTTAGAGTGCAATTAAGCATTGGCATGATGGATAAACAACGCTTATCAGGTGAACGTAATACTCAAGCCCATCGTGACGATGCTCGCACCATTGCGACCAATGGCGTAGTGCTATTAAAGAACAACAAGCAGGTATTACCCCTTGATGCGGATAAGGTCAAAAACATCTTAGTGTTAGGGCCTAACGCAGATAAACGCCATGGCTTTGGCGGCGGGTCATCTGAGGTAAAAGCCTTATATGAAATCAGTCCACTTGATGGCCTTAACGCAAAATTTGAACAAAATGGCCGTAAAGTTAATATTCAACACATGCGCCCTGCCAGTAGTGCATTTATGCCAATCCCAAATGACTACTTAACCACTCGTCATTGGACTGGTACCCCTTCTTGGCAAATTAACTATTATGCAGATAATCAACTTAATCAATTAAGCAGCGAATCATGGATTGCAGATCCGCAGTTTGATGCCAAAGGTCAACAACAAAACGTTGAAATTCTTGCCAATATCAAACCGATGGAAACAGGAAAGCACACATTAAAGCTAATGGCGCAAGGTAAAGTAACCCTGTTGATTAATGACAAGGCCATTGTCGATGATAATGCGAAACCTGCCAATATTATTAACGCTGAAGTAGAGCTGAAAGCTGGTGAAACTTATGCTTTTAAGCTTATTTATCAAGGTAAAGATAAAGTCACTTTAGGTTGGGAAACGCCAAACAGTTTATACAATTCAGAAGATGAGTATTTAGCCGCTGCGAAAAATGCTGACGCGGTAATTTATTTTGGCGGCTTAAGTCATGCAGACGATCGTGAATCGATTGATAGACCGGATATGAAGTTACCAGGCCAGCAAGATGAAATTATCGAGAAACTATTAACGGCAAATCAGAATACTGTCGTATTTATGATTGGCGGCTCGGCTGTAGAAATGCCTTGGGCTGAAAAAGCAAACGCTATTGCTTGGGGTTGGTATGGCGGAATGGAAGCGGGTCATGCCTATACTGACATCTTATTTGGAGATGCTAATCCAAGTGGCAAAATGCCGATAACCCTTCCTAAAAAGCTACAAGATACTGCACCTATTGCGCTAAATGATTATAACGAGAAAGAATCGTTATATTCTGAAGGGGTATTTATTGGTTATCGCTGGTTTGAGCAACAAAAAATTGCGCCTGAATTCCCGTTTGGTCATGGTTTGTCTTACAGTGAATTTAGCTATGACGACATTAACTTCTCAAGTAGTAAACTAAGCGGAGATGATACGTTAACTGTCACTGCCAGTATCACTAACACCAGCAAAACCGATGGTGCTGAAGTTGTGCAGTTGTACCTTAATGATGTTAAGGCTAGTGTGCCTCGTCCGCTGAAAGAGTTGAAAGGCTTTGATAAAATCTGGCTAAAAGCTGGAGAAACGGGACAAGTTAGTTTCACTCTGAATCAACGTGATTTATCATTTTGGGATATTAACACCAATGATTGGTTAGCTGAATCGGGTGAGTTTAAAGTTATGATTGGTTCGTCAGTAGAAGACATTAGACTCCAAAAAAGTTTTAATTATCAGCAGTAATAAAAGCTATAAGAATCAACTTAGATATAGTTATAGTTATAGTTA
>NZ_MCUF01000012.1:83823-113188 GCF_002873615.1 Shewanella sp. 10N.286.51.B7 | reverse complement strand
ATAAAGGTGTCGTTATAAAGATTTCGTTATAAAGATTTCGTTATGAACGTGACATTTGAAAGGTGACATTTGAAAAGTGGATAGAAATAAGTAGTTCATCCTAAATAAAACGCCATTTAATATAAATTAAATGGCGTTTTTGTTTGCCGATAGACAAGATGTGCTCACAGGCGCTGTGGTTGCACTAAGTTCATTTGCTAATGAGGGAAAACCTCTATAATTGAGTGTTGTAACTTGCGTTCCCCTGTTAGGATCCTTATCATCGCGATCCCAAATTTAAAAAGGCAACATCATGGCAATCAGAATCAAGCTTAGACCCAAGCGTGAAAAATCACTCGAACGTAAACATCCTTGGGTATTTGCTAGTGGTATACATAACATTAAAGGTAAGCCGCAAGCAGGTGAAACGGTTGATGTTGTTGCGCATGATGGTCATTGGTTAGGCCGTGGTGCATGGTCGCCAGAATCGCAAATTCAAGTACGAGTTTGGACATTTGATAAAGAAGAGCAAATCGATAAAGACTTCTTTACTCGACGCATTCAGCGTGCACAAGCGGGTCGAGAAGCGCTTATTGCCGAACAAGGGCTAACGGGTTATCGACTGATTGCTGCAGAATCTGATGGACTGCCAGGCATCACCATCGATAAGTATGCCAATGTATTAGTGTGTCAATTATTAAGCACTGGTGCTGACTTCTGGCGTGATACCTTAGTTGAGGTCTTAGCTGAGTTATACCCTGATTGTGCTATTTATGAGCGCTCAGATGTGGACTCTCGTAAGAAAGAAGGGCTGAAGCCTGTCACTGGTTTGCTTCATGGCGAGTTGCCTGAAATGCCTGTAGTGATAGAAGAAAATGGTATCAAGATTTCAGTGGATGTGACCAAAGGCCATAAAACAGGTTTTTATTTAGATCAACGTGACAATCGTGCAATTGCAGCGCGTTTTGTTAAAGGCAAGTCGGTATTAAACTGTTTTTGTTATACAGGCACATTTGGCTTATACGCAGCTAAAGGCGGCGCGGCCAGCATCGAAAATGTCGATGTATCAAAATTAGCGTTAGAAACTGCCCGTTTAAACATGGAAATTAATGGGTTTAGTGATGAGCATGTTAATTACCATGAAGCTGATGTGTTCAAGCTATTACGACAGTATCGTGATGAAGGTAAAACATTTGATGTTATCGTGCTAGACCCACCTAAGTTTGCCGATAACAAGGCGCAGTTAAATGGCGCGTGCCGTGGTTATAAAGATATTAATATGATTGCAATGCAACTGCTTAACCCAGGTGGAACCTTACTGACATTCTCATGTTCAGGGTTAATGGCTGCCGATTTATTCCAAAAGGTTGTTGCTGATGCTGCGCTGGATGCTAAACGTGATGTACAGTTTATTGATCGTTTAAGCCAAGCTAGCGATCATCCCATTGGTAGTGCATTTCCAGAAGGGTTTTACCTTAAGGGCCTTGTTGCTCGGGTGTTCTAAGGTTTAAGCGGTTTCTTAATGAGTTGTGTTTTACTCATTAACGCGTTAAGGCTACCAATTGGTAGCCTTTTTTTGTTACGAGAGTTTCTAGAGTTTCGCCATTATATAAAATGTAAAATGATGTTGTTTTGGATAAAAATTCGCAAATTAACGCAGTTTGCATAATGATTATATTAATCGACTTAACAGCTGAGCGAGTAGGTAATGAAAATGAAGGCTTTAATGATAAAACTAGTAGCAGTAGCCAGTTTTTCAATGTTGATGACTAGCGTGCAAGCACACGAAACGTTTGAACTAACCACATCAAATGATGGTACGTATATTCAGTCATTTGAATTTAGTAATGGCCAAAGTTTAGTGATTGCAGAGGGGCGAATTGAACCTCGCTCAATTGGCTCGATTACCATTAAATTGTTTAAAGATTTATATGTAGGTGACTTTACCCAGGGGATTGTCATACCAAGAGATGGCACCATTCTTAACGTTGAAGTCATGGAGGATACTGATCAAGTACAAAAAGTGAAAATAACCACTGTGACTGCAGGCAGTGGTAATTATCAGTCTTCGCAATTGATTTGTGTCGAGAATAACAAGCTATTTGAATGTGAATAAAAACAGGCTGCAAGAGCAGCCTGTTATTTAAAACATATTAATTGAAGTCACTAAGTTAACTGATCCAATAAAGCCCTAGGCTACTCATACATGCGAGCATCATTGTGGCTTCAAAAAACGTTTTGCTACTCAATAAGCTCTGCTTTCCTTGCTTCAAGCTTGCGATCAACTGATTTTGCTTATAAAGCCGACAGGTAAGTTGTTCTGTTTGAGGGTCAATAAGTAATTGTAATCGACAGGGTTTACCGCTTTTAAGCTCAATTTTATGGGTACTACGTTGTCCAAAATTAACCTTAGTCGACACGATTTTGTCATTAACTAAAACACGTTCTAATCCGATCCAGTCACTAGCCAGCAATTCAATCTTTTCCTGATTTAATTGATACTTGAAACTCGTCATAAACATCTCCTTGGCCTGTGAACCTACCTTAAGGTAAGCAGACAAATGTGACGTTTTCCAGCGAGAAAAATGAAGTTTTTTTGAATCGATCGGTATGTGATTGTTGAGATTAAAGATTTTATTTTAATTATTTTTAATTGACAAAATTTACTTTTGAACTAGTAGACAAAGTATCTGTCTTTTGATGGTGACACTATATTTAATACCTTAAAATCATAGGCTTAAGTTTAACTCTCAGCCTTATTGTTATCCTCTTTTACCAAGCCGCAATAATGTCCAAGCAAGTCTCGCCAGCTGACGATCCCAACTAACTCATCATCTTGTAGAACAGGGAAACAGGTAATGCCTTTACTGAGCATTAATTGCGATGCACTTTGGATATCCAATGACGGGGTAATAGTAATTGGCCCGTGAGCCATCACCTGATGAACGCGTTTATTGAGGGTCTCAATGTCTCTGGTGAGCTCTGCTGCTGTGCCTAAATTAGGGCTGAGAGCATTGAGCAAATCAGTACGGGCTAAAATGCCTGAAATGGTTTTGTTTTCATCAAGCACCACTAAATGATGAAAAGGCACATTATCAAATATTTCTTTTGCTGTGCTAATGCGGTCATCCATTTCAATGGTGACCACTCTCGGGCTCATTATTTGCTCAATTGTGACCATGATGATCCTCCTTTTCAATTAATCTATTTATATCAGACAATTGTAAAGTGAACAAATCATCACAGCCTTTATTTGCGGTATTCAAACCATATAAAAAGTCGCTGCTAGTCGATATTTTTAGTCTTTAAGTGATAATCGATGTAGCGCTGACGTTTTTTAGGCTTAAGAGCATGAACATCCACCAAAACCAGTCCGTCAATACAATTGCCGAAGTCAGTATCAATACCAAAATCGAGAAACTTCACACCATCATCTTGGCAAAGTTCACCATATTGCTTATAAAGCGGAGGCACTGCAGCGCCCATGTTTGCCAAGGTGTGCTTTAACACCTTAAAACAGCTTGAGTAATCATTATCCTGATATAAACCGTTCAACTGGTGTAGACGTACATCTGTGAACTGATAGGGGCTATTAGATTGTGCCAGTTCGTTTGGCATTGAAAAGTGTTGCTGGTAAAAATGCACCATCATTTCTTTGGCTTGCTCAGGTAATTGGTCGCTAATCGACACAGGGCCAAATAAATATCTAAATTGCGGGTTTTTAGCTAAATAAGCGCCAATCCCTAACCATAAATAATCAAGACTCCGTTTACCCCAATATTTAGGTTGTACAAAACTTCTACCTAGCTCAAGTCCGCTTTCAAAATATGGCGCAAACTCATCTGAATACTTAAATAATGACTGGCTATATAGCTTTTCTGGGCCTTGTTCTTCATGGACTTTCTTAGCACTGGCGAATCGGTATGAGCCGACAATTTCCAATGCATCTTTATCCCACAACACTAAGTGCTGATAGTAGGGATCGTATTGATCGTTATCGCGGCGATTACCGCTGCCTTCGCCGACCGCGCGAAAAGCGATTTCACGTAATCTGCCAATTTCACGCATGATTGGGCTGCAATGATGGTGCTGATATAAAAATATCTGTTTGTTGTCGTTAGTCTCACCCAGTAACTCACACTGCTGCAGCGCTTGTTGCAACTCACTTCGCGACTCAGGATGAGCGATTGCGTTTTGTGTAGCAAAAAGCGGGCTGCGGTTTTTACCAATCCGATAAAGATGATTCTTAAGCAACTGTACTTTGGTTTTACGGGAAAAGTCATTGCTGGTTATGGCTTCTTTGGGGATCAATTGCCCAATACGAACAGGCATAGTGCGCTTGGCTTGTTTAAACATCTCTTTGACTAGCATTAAGCTCGCAAGGGGTTTGTAAATCATCGATGCGCCGTAAAACGCTGCTGAGTTTTTAGCATCAACGAATATGGGTAACAAAGGTGCATTGCAAGTGTTAGCCATTTTTAAAAAGCCTGAATGCCACTTTAAGTCAGTCACGCCAGAAGGTCGTAACCGTGATACTTCTCCAGATGGAAAAATCAGAACTGCACCTTCACTTTTGAGATGAAGGTGTATATTTTCAAGATGTTGCCTTGGGGTTCCACCAGACATGTTATTAACAGGCAACAATAAGGAATGCATGGGTTCTAATGCCATTAATAACTCGTTTGCTACCACTTTAATATCGGGTCTGACTTTACTAATGAGTTTTATTAATGCCAGTGCGTCGAGTGAACCAATAGGGTGGTTGGCGTAGATCACCACTCGACCTTCTATGGGAATGTTTTCGATTTCATTACTTGGCACTGAATAATTAAAGTCAAAACACTCCAGAACGTGCTCAACAAAATCAACGCCTTTTAAATATGCAAATTCTGCGGCTATATCATTGCACTGCTTTTCATTAAGTAAGTAACGCAGCATGGCCTTAGTGGGGGTCGCAAGCCATGGGGTTTGGTTCAGTTTGGGTAAGTTCTGCTGAACTACGTTCTCTACGGAAAAAATCATTTTGATGACCTTTGTTGTTATCAATGCGCGAAAGCTGTTTTACTTAACTCACATTTATTTCGCTAACAGTATTGGTTAAGCGACTTTCTGCTTAAATTCACTGCTTGGCTGCACGTTAAGTTGGAATTGTTTAATGACTTTGGTGGTGGATGCTTCGTCACTCCAACGTAATAGTTGTAATTGACCGCTGAAGGTTTCTGCTATTAAGGTGCAGTTTTCAACCCAGTCACCGTCGTTGGCGTAAATAATGTCATCGTGAAGTGACAATTCAGGTTGATGAATATGACCGCAAACAACCGCTTGTACCTGTTGAGTTTTGGCATAACGTAAAACGGCATCTCGGTACATTTCTATCGCATGTTGTGCTTTGTTGACCCGTAGTTTGACGTAACTTGCTAGTGACCAGTATGGAAAGCCACAAGCGTGTCTGATTTGATGTAATTTACGGTTAAGGAACAGTAATACGTCGTATAAATGGTCCCCTAATTTGGCATACGCACGGCTAACACAAACTTCAGAGTCAAACTGGTCGCCATGAAGCATTAAGATTTTTTCGCCTGTGATGCATTCATGGATATATTCATTTGCCATGGTTATTCCCCACAAATGAAAGTCGGTATAAGACTTAAAGGCTTCATCGTGGTTACCTGGGATATATTTTATCTGGGTGCCATCTTTGGCCAGCTGGAGTAATTTTTGTAAGACGAGGTTATGGGTTTCCGGCCAATAAACTTTCCGCTTCAGTGCCCAAATATCAATAACGTCGCCGACTAAGTAAATTTGCGCTGCTTTTGTTTGAGTCAGTAAATTCAGCAGAAATTCAGCCTTACAATCAACACTGCCTAAATGAATATCTGATAGCCAAAGGGCATTGAACTGTTGTTTTATATTTTCAGGAGGAAGCGATCGACCATTGGCAGTTATCGCTTCAGAGAATGGATTAAAGTTTGCTTTGTTATCAACATGACTTTGAGACATTGACGCTTCCCTGAATATGGATTTCAAGGCTAGCTTATGGGACGTTTTTGAATAACAGATGACGATAGTATGTCAAATCGGTGACAAACTTTATAAAACAACAGGTTGGCAATAGGTGATGAATTAAGCGTTTTAAATGATTTGCAGTGAATAGAAATCTGCTAACGCTATTATTAATAGACATAAAAAAGGGAGTCACTGTTTAGTGACTCCCTTTCATTTCTAACTGGTTTCGAATAACCAGATTATTTTGCTGCGTTAATGATGGCGCGAGCCATGTCATCTGCAACATCACCTGTTGTACGGTTATCTTTTTCAGCTTCATCAAAAATTTTGATTAAGGTGGTGTAGATTTCTTCTACTTTTGCGCTTGATTTAGCCGCATCATAATCACTTTCGAAAGAGACATTAATAATACCGCCAGCATTAATCACGTAATCTGGAGCGTATAAAATGCCTTTATCTTTCAGGATTTCACCATGACGAACTTCGGCTAGTTGGTTGTTCGCGCAACCAGCAACAATCGTTGCTTTCAACTGTGGGATAGTCGTGTCATTAATCGTAGCGCCAAGTGCACAAGGGGCATATACATCAACATCTTGGCTATAGATATCTTGTGGAGCAACGACTGTCGCACCAAATTCTGTCGCCACTTTATCTAAAGATGTTTGGTGAATATCGGTAACGATAAGTTCAGCGCCTTCTTCATGCAAATGCTTACATAAGTAGTAACCTACGTGACCCACGCCTTGAACTGAAATCTTAAGACCTTTAAGACTATCAATACCGCGTTGATGCTTAACGGCTGCTTTGATGCCTAAGTAAGTTCCTAAAGCTGTGAAAGGAGAAGGATCGCCACTTTTACCTTCAAGACCTGCCATGTAAGGCGTTTCTTGATGTGCAATCATGATATCTGCAGTTGAAACACCCACATCTTCAGCTGAAAAGTACTTGCCGCCAAGTGTATGAATGCAACGGCCAAATGCACGGAATAGCGCTTCACGATCTGTTGTTTTAGGATCGGCAATAATCACTGACTTACCGCCACCCATAGTTAAACCTGCAAGGGCATTTTTGTATGTCATGCCGCGCGAGAGGCGTAATACATCGTTTACTGCTTCATCATCTGAATCGTAGTTCCACATACGACAACCACCTACGGCAGGGCCGAGGTTAGTGTTATGAATTGCAATGATTGCTTTTAAGCCACTTTCTTCATCGTGACAAAAAACGACTTGTTCGTGGTTATCAAACGATACATGATTAAATAAAGCCACTGGTGATCTCCGCTGTGCGATAAAATAGTCGTTAGAGTTATACGGGATAACGACTGCTTGTTATTATTTATTGCAGAACGATAGCATTTAGCGATACTCTCAACAAAGATAGATTCATATAATTTTGTGATCTACGTGGCAATTTAGCTTGCCACTTTACGTAAACGTAAACTTTTTATGCGTTTCGTTACATTTGTCACCTTTTTATAGGTGTTGATGTTATTTTTATGATGACAAATATAACAATAAAATAGGAAGAAAGAATGACCGAATCAGTGGCTGAGCCTAAAGTAGAACAACCCGATCCAGAAGTGCAAAGACAACAATGGGTCCAAGCGCAATTTCAAAAAGCTAATCGTTTCCTTGCTGAGAAAGGGGTCATCCCGTCTAAAGTACTTGCTGATGAAAGCCGTTACCTTGTGCCTTACCTCGCTATTTGGAAAATGGAATCTAAGCAACCGACTAAACAAACGTTCTGGGTTATGTCTGGTGACTTACCTTCAGATTATGTCGACGTGAAAGTAGCGGGTACTGCACGTGAAGCAATTCGTCATTTTTCAATGATGTGGCAGTTAAAAGCTGAGAACCTGCATAAGTCAGGCGCGACACGTGATGAAACCCAACTAAAATTTGCTAATTTATTGGTATCTCGTGCAGAGAGCCTTTACAAAATGCAAAATGATGAAAAGTTGTGGGAAGGTCAAGCCTAGCTTTGACAACAAACTTTTAAGTTAACAAATGAATGTTAGCGAACAATAAAGGCACCTTAAGGTGCCTTTTTTATGTCTAACGGATTTATCTTCATATAGATGTATGCACCTATGAATGAATTAAAGCGTTATTTACTGTTCAAATGACGCTGCATTAAATTCTGGTTAACTTCAGCCATAGAAAGTTGCTGATCTTCTAACAAAACAATCAAGTGATACATCAAATCAGAGGCTTCATTAATCAACTCTTCTTTATCATGAGTTGCTGCAGCTAAGGCTGTTTCTAAGCCTTCTTCACCGACTTTTTGCGCAATTCGTTTAGTACCTCGTTCAAATAAAGAAGCGGTGTAACTTGAATCTGCACTTTGTCCTTTGCGAGAAATGATCACATTGGTTAAGTTATCGATAAACGAATGTGCGTTGCCGTCAGGCCAGCAACTTTCAGTGCCAGTGTGACAAGTTGGACCATTTGGAATGACTTGTACCAGCAAGCTGTCATTATCACAGTCTTTATCAATAGCCACTAGATCTAACGTGTTCCCAGAGGTTTCACCTTTAGTCCATAAACGTTGTTTTGAACGACTATAAAAGGTGACTTTTCCTGTGGCTAAGGTATGTTCTAAAGCGGCCTTATCCATATAACCCAACATGAGCACCTTGCCAGTCAGGTGATTCTGAACAACGGCAGGGAGCATGTTGTCTTGTTTATCCCAAGCCAGTTCTGAAGTGTCAAACTTTACTGCTGAAGATTGTGTCATTATTCTTTTCTCTTGTTAATTAGCACATCTGTCTTATTTAGTTGCGTTTAAATGACTATATTTAATTATAGACGTATCGCAATATTCTCATTGGCTAAGTATTTCTTTAACTCATTGATATCAATTATGCCTTTGTGAAATACGCTAGCGGCAAGTGCTGCATCAACATTGGCTTGTTCAAACACTTCTTTAAAGTGCGCCATGGTTCCTGCGCCGCCAGAAGCAATTAATGGCACATCACATATCGCTCTGACAATGCTGAGCTGTTTAATATCATAACCACTACGAACGCCATCTTGGTTCATCACATTGAGTACGATTTCACCGCAACCTCGCTTTTGCACTTCTTCAACCCAATCTTGGGTAAACCATTGCGTATCTTTGGTCGCAGCCTCGTCACCGGTAAATTGTTTGACCTTATAACTGTCTGACTCGGCGTCATAAAATGAATCAATGCCTATCACGATACATTGACGGCCGAACTCATCTTGTAAGCGAGAAATCAAGCTAGGGTCGCTAAGTGCAGGGGAGTTAATTGAAATTTTATCCGCCCCATAAGCCAACATTTGTCTGGCTTGCTCGATAGTTTTAATCCCGCCAGCAACACAAAATGGAATATCAATTTGTGCTGCAACACGGCTCACCCAAGATTTATCAATGACTCTGTCGTGGGCACTGGCAGTGATATCGTAAAATACTAATTCATCGGCGCCTTCGAGGGCGTATCTTGCGGCTAATGGCTCAATGTCACCAATGATTTCATGGTTACGAAACTGCACACCTTTAACAACTTGACCGTCACGGACATCAAGACAAGGGACTAAACGTTTGGCCAACATGCAATTGCCTCCGCAACAGTAAAGTTCTCAATTAATAAGGCTTTGCCAATAATGATACCGTTAACTTTGCTATTTCTTACCGCTGCAACATCATCAAGTGTGGCAATGCCACCAGATGCCTGCCAATTTATTTCTGGATATGTGCTTGCAAGCTCTTGATATAAGTCAGTGTTTGCGCCTTGAAGGGTACCATCACGGCTAATATCGGTGACTAAAGCATGTTTCAGTCCAACTGTACTGAATTCGCTCACAAGGGATTCAAGTGACTTGCCGCCTCCAGTTTGCCAACCAGAAACTGCGACAATTTTTTCACCTTGCTCATTAATGTTCACATCTAATGCTAAACAAATCGCATCGCTACCGTATTTCACAAACCAGCTTTTAACCAGTTCAGGTTCTTTAACCGCAAGCGATCCGATAACGACACGCTTAACGCCAATATCGAGTAATTCTTTAACTTGCTGCTCACTGCGGATCCCACCACCGACTTGAATGTCAGTGTTAAGTCCTGCTGCTAATTCTGAAATCAGTTTTATTTGACGTTTTTCAGGATCTTTAGCACCGGTTAAGTCCACAATATGAAGTAAGTTAGCACCTTGAGCTTCATATGATTGCAGCTGTGCTAAAGGGCTTAAATCAAAGGTCGTTTTTTGTTGATAATCACCTTGGTATAAACGTACAACTTGGCCATCGATCAAATCAATTGCTGGAATAATCATGCTTGGCTCCCCATGTTCAGGAAATTCTGTAATATTTTTGAGCCGATAGCGGCACTTTTCTCTGGATGAAATTGCACCCCGAAGAAGTTATCTTTACCGATGGCAGCACTAAATGATTCACCGTATTGTGATGTGGCAATCGTGTATTCACTGATTGGTGCTTTAAAACTATGGACAAAGTACACATAGCTACCATCTTCAATACCATCAAAAAGAGGGTGGTCTGAGACTGAGATTTGATTCCACCCCATATGAGGTAATGGCAAACCTTGACTGTCTAAGTCATTTATTTGTGTAGGAATCAAGCCTAAGCACTCGATATCACTATCCGTGCGCCCGCCATGTTCATTGGATTTTTCTGCTAGCATCTGCATGCCTAAACATACGCCCATCACAGGTTGAGTTAGGCTATTAATGATTGTGACTAAGTCACGGCTAACTAACGCATCCATCGCAGCACCTGCGGTACCAACACCTGGTAAAACTACACGTGCGGCAGATTTAATCACTTGATGATCGGCAGATACAATGACATTGGCTTGTAAACGCTCGAAGGCGAATCTTACAGAGCTTAAATTTGCACAGCCTGTATCAAGAATCACAGTCGTGTTTGCTTGATTCACAGCACTCACATTATTCACCCTACTTAAACCATTGTCTGTTGTCGTTGAGTTTGTCATTTGTACAACCTTAAAGAACACCTTTACTTGAAGGTAAAATATCACCCTCGACTTTAACCGCTTGACGCAGTGTTCTACCTAACACTTTAAACAAGGCTTCAACCTTGTGGTGATCGTTATCACCTTCAGTACTGATGTGCAGGGTACAACGAAGACCATCTGCGAATGAACGGAAAAAGTGTGGCACCATTTCAGTGGCCATTTCACCTACCATTTCTCGGTCAAATTGTGCATTG
The DNA here is from genome assembly GCF_002873615.1 of Shewanella sp. 10N.286.51.B7. NCBI lineage: Bacteria > Pseudomonadati > Pseudomonadota > Gammaproteobacteria > Alteromonadales > Shewanellaceae > Shewanella > Shewanella sp. 10N.286.51.B7. Next base: position 101,990 of record NZ_MCUF01000012.1, on the reverse strand, counting down.
AACTTGATGAGTGGGCGACCAGAGATATCCATTAGACATTCACCGTTTGCTTCATCCATCGGCAAGCTAAAACCAAAGCGCGCAATGCCACGTTTATCGCCTAATGCTTGACGTAGTGCATCACCAATAGCGAGTGCGGTATCTTCAACACTGTGGTGATCATCAATTTCTAAATCACCATCAACACTCACGTCCATTTTGAAATTACCATGGGTTTGGATTTGATCAAGCATATGGTCAAAAAAGCCAATGCCAGTATCAATTTTGCCTTTGCTGGTATCGTCTAGGTTAATGTTAACTTTGATATCAGTTTCTTTGGTCGTACGTACCACTTCACTGGTGCGCCCTTTATTCAGCAGGGCATCGGTAATGGCTAACCAATCTAAGCTTTCACGTTGATATTGAAAGCTGGCAATGCCCATTGCATTAGCCAGTTCAACATCGGTATGGCGATCGCCAATGACTGCTGAAGTGGTAAAATCGACTTTACCTTGGGTTAAGTACTCTTTAACTAAGCCAAGTTTAGGTTTACGGCAGCTGCAATTTTCATGGTCAAAATGTGGACAAATGACCACGTCATCAAATTTAACCCCTTGGCTTTCGAATATTTGCATCATCATATTATGTGGTGCATCAAAGTCAGCTTGTGGGAAAGAGTCTGTGCCTAAACCATCTTGGTTTGAGACCATGACTAGACGAAAGCCCGCATTTTGTAATTTTAACAATGACGGAATTACTTGCGGTTCAAAGACAAGTTTTTCTAATTTATCTAATTGCTTATCAATTGCCGGTTCTTCGACTAATGTGCCATCTCTATCAATAAACAATATTTTCTGCTTCATGGGACTTCCTTAAATTTTTTGTCATTCTGTATGGTTATCAGTGACGTTCTTACGAGGTTAAACATTAAGGTTTACAGCTGTTTACAGCACTAACTTATGCCCTAACTCGAGCCCTGATAACGCTATTATTTGTTTTTACTAAAGATGGAAATGAGCCTATCGGTATCTGATTCTTGGCTGAAACTAAAACGAATTCGATTTTTTAAGCGTACATCTTTATATGCTCTTGCGACTATCCCAGCCTGCTGTAGCGATTGGCTGACTGCATCTGTGTTAGTAAATTCTGCTAACACAAAGTTGCCATTAGCGGGTAGCACTTTGGCACCGTAAACTTCAAGCGCTTGGCTTAAGCGTTTACCTTGCTCAGCTAATAGACTCACTTGCTGACGCATTAATGCAACCCCCTGTGCTGATAACGCTTTTTCTGCCACTTCAGATACAGGTAGTGGCACAGGGTAAGGGGCGATGACGCACATGATTAAATCGATAATGTCAGTGTTTGCCATTAAAAATCCACAACGCGCACCTGCAAGTGCAAAGGCTTTAGATAGGGTTCTTAGCACCACAAGGTTTGGGTATTTCTCGATTAAATCCGCGACTGAATACTCAGCTGAAAATTCAATGTACGCTTCATCGATAACCACAATAGCATTAGGCATAGCGGCAATAGCCTGTTCAATGTCTTGTTTGCTAATGATGGTACCCGTAGGGTTATTCGGATTACAAATAAAGACAACTTTGGCACCCGCAGTTTGCTCTGCAAAACCATTAGGTAGTTGATATTCATCAGTTAACGATAAATTAATAACATCAACATTCACGGTTTTGGCACTGATGGCATACATACCATAAGTGGGCCCGAAACAGGCAATACTGTCTTTTGCTGGGGTGCAAAAAGCGCGAATAAGAAGTTCAATGCCTTCATCTGCGCCACGAGTTGAAACAATTGACTTTGCTGCCACGCCCGAATATTCACTGTATGCTTTTATCAAACTTTCAGGCTGGCATTCAGGGTAACGATTAAGTTTATTGAGTTCACTATTATTAAAAGGTGATTCATTAGCATTAATCCATACATCACCACGACCACCAATACGTCTTGCGCTTTCATAAGGCGTAAGATCAAGTAACTCAGGTCTAGCGAGCCTTTGTGCTAGTGTTAATTCGCTGTTTTGCTTTATGGAATTAGCCATTATCTTCTTCTTTATTTAACCAGTGGTGATGTATGCGTTTATAACGAAGCCAGTCTAATGGCTACGGCATTTTTATGTGCATCAAGTAATTCGTTTTCAGCTAATACCATGACTGTTTCCCCTAAGCTTTGTAAGCCTTGTGGGGTGAGCTCTTGTACCGTGAAGCGGCGCGAGAAATCAGCGAGCGATAAACTTGAAACACTGCGGCTGTAGCCATATGTCGGTAATACATGGTTTGTGCCACTGGCATAATCACCAACAGACTCAGGTGTATATGCCCCTAAAAACACACTACCGGCAGCACGTATATTGGTTAAAATGGCTCTTGGGTTTTCAGTCTGAATAATTAAATGTTCAGGGCCGTATAGGTTTGAAACCATCGCAGCTTCAGTCATGTCTTTCACTAAAATAGTGCGGCTACAACTTAAGGCTTCTGCTGCAATATCTTGGCGAGAAAGTTCAGCAAGCTGTTTTTCTAGTTCAACATTGACCGCATCGGCGATATTGGCTGATTCAGTTACTAACATCACTTGCGAGTCTGGGCCGTGCTCTGCCTGAGACAATAAATCGGCTGCGATAAATGCAGGGTTTGATTTCTCATCTGCAATGACGAGTACTTCTGATGGCCCTGCTGGCATATCAATGGCGACACTACAGCGACCATCTTGCGATACTAAACGTTTAGCTTCGGTAACAAAGCGGTTTCCTGGTCCGAATATTTTATCGACTGCAGGAACTGATTCAGTACCAAAAGCCAGCGCGGCAATCGCTTGAGCACCGCCCACTTGATAGATCTCAGTAATACCACACACTTTGGCTGCGTAAACAATCGCATCATTGATGGGTGGTGGGCTTACTAGCACTCTTTGCTCACAACCTGCAATTCTTGCGGGTAGTGCTAGCATCATGACGGTAGAAATCAACGGAGCACTGCCACCAGGAATATACAAACCCACTTTTTCAATCGCTTCAGAGCGAAGTTCGCAGCGAATACCCGGCTGAGTTTCCACATCAATAGCTTTGAAAGCCTGTGCCTGGTGAAATGTCTCGATATTGCTAACCGCATTTGCAACTGCTTGTTTAACGTCATCACTGACTCTTTCACAAGCTTGTTCTATCTCAAGTGCCGATAAACCCAAAGATGAAACATTAATACCATCAAAACGTTGGCTATACTGCTTAAGTGCTTCATCTCCATCTGCAACGACGGTATTGATGATGTCACGTACAGACTGTTCAACACTGTTGTCACCAATCAAAGGCGAGCGAAGTAACGCTTGCTGCTGTGCTTGTTGGCTTAATTGATCCCAATTAAGTATTTGCATTGATTGTTTGATTTGCATTTACCGCTCCGCTACTGCTATTTCGTTAACGCTAGTATTTTTATCTGCTGATGAGTTATTAAAACTAGCCAGCCATTTTTTCAATTGGCATCACTAGAATTGAGCTAGCACCGAGCGCCGTTAACTCTTCCATTGTGTCCCAGAATAAATCTTCTGTGCTGACTGCGTGAATTGCGACGCGATCAGTATCATCGTTAAGTGGTAAAACCGTTGGGTTTTCAGCACCTGGCAGTAGGGCTACAATTTGATCTAATGTTTCTCTAGGTGCGTGCAATAAGATGTACTTACTTTCGCGGGCACGAACTACGCCGTTCATGCGAGATAAGATTTTATCGATTAATGCTTGTTTACCGGGCTCTTGCTCTTCAGCTGACTGGATAATACAAGCCATTGATTGGTAGATAACGTCAGTTTCGTACAATCCATTGGCTTCAAGGGTTGCACCTGTTGAAACTAAATCGCAAATCCCATCAGACAGACCCGCACGCGGTGCGACTTCAACAGAGCCTTTTAACATACAGTCACTGTAGTTAATGCCTTTTTCCTGCATATAGCGGCGAAGCAGGTTAGGGTATGAAGTGGCAATGCGAAGTCCTTCAAGTGAGCTGGCATTTTCATAGCTAAACTCATTTGGTACGGCTAATGATAAGCGACAAGCACCAAAGTCTAATTCACGCAGTTTTACACACTCAGCTGGCTTGCCTAAAGTTTGGCGTTCAATTTGTTCTTCTTCGAGAACATTCTCGCCAATAATACCTAAATCAACGACACCATCCATGACTAAACCTGGAATGTCATCATCACGTACACGTAGTAAATCGATTGGCATATTGTCAGCGTGAACGATGAGTCGTTGCTCATTCACATTGAATTTAACGCCACAACTTTTCAATAATTTTTGTGACTCTTTTGATAGTCGACCAGATTTTTGAATCGCAATACGCAGTCTGTTATTTTCGCTCATGGTGTAACCCCTAATAAATTTAATATAAAAACAATAATTTAAGCCTAAAAACTAAAAAACCCCTGAAATTTCTTTCAGGGGTTTGTGTATTTTTTTACAACCGCCTGAAGGAAATAGTCCTCCGGCAGTAAGCATCCGAAGGCTACCGCAAATGGTGATGATGATGGTTTGTATCGACTCGGATGAACATAATAAATTCTCTTTAAATTAGCTTGTGTAATTTCATTACAAACAATCTAACCCCTTTTAAATTTGTTTGCAATACAGAATAAAGACTTATTGTGATTTTTTTCAAAATAAAAAATATAACTTATATCAGTATGATTTTTAGACTTATTTTTGTTCTGTTTGTATATACAAGTAAGCGAAACACTGCTGATATATCGACAGGTTTGATTGTGAAAATTTTATAAAGGAAATGAAAGTAAGAAAGTTAATTTCAAACTTAGTCTTACTCGTCAATTCAACTTAATATTTAATGTTACCTAGTATTTGAATTGTTAAGCGTGCTAATTACATAGATAATATGATAGATAAAAGCCGTTAGTCTGATAACCCGATAAAAAGTGGTACCAATGAGTTCATCTTTAAGAGTTAATTGTGAGCAGTAGATTACAAAAAGAAGTCGAATTAGCTTTTTCATCTGAAGGCGCTTTAGCGAAAAGTATTCATCAATACCGACCAAGACAGAGCCAGTTTGATATGGCAATGGCGGTGAGTGATGCCGTCGCTAATAAGCACAATCTCATTTTAGAAGCGGGTACAGGTGTTGGTAAAACTTATGCTTATTTGATCCCTGCATTATTGAGTGGCAAACAAGTTATCATCAGTACCGGCAGTAAAAACCTTCAAGAGCAATTATTTTTTAAAGATTTACCCTTATTGCTGAAAATGTTTTCTGTCGCGCCAAAAACTGCTTTATTAAAGGGTCGCAGTAACTATTTATGTCAGCTAAGGCTTGAGAAAAACCTGCAGAACATCAGCAAAATGTCTCCTCAAGTGGTAGATGAACTCATTAAGATCAACCAGTGGGCCAGTATGACCAAAGATGGTGATATTGGAAACCTGACTGCCGTTGCTGAAAACTCTGCCACTATTGGCACGGTGACTAGCACTAAAGAAAGCTGTACGGGTAAAAAGTGCGCTTATTACGATGCTTGCTTTAGTCGTAAAGCAAAAATTAAAGCCCAGGATGCAAAAGTGGTGGTGGTCAATCATCATTTGTTTTTTGCTGATCGCTTATTAAAAGACACAGGCTTTGCTGAATTATTACCTGAAGCGGACGTGGTGGTGTTCGATGAAGCGCATTTAGTGCCAGATGTTTGCATTAATTATTTTGGCCAACAAATTGCCACGCGAGATATAGACCGTCTATTAAATCAGGTGATTGATGTTTATCGCACCGAGCTGCGTGACACCATCCAATTAGAGCAATTAAGTCAGCGAAGCTTAGTGAAATTATCCCATTGGCAAAACGAGTTACTGGAAGCTGAAGTGACCGATTGGCGCCAAGTCATATCGAACAAATCACTTGCGACTCAATCATGGGACTTATTAACCGAGCTGACGATAATTTTGAAGGTCACCACTGAGCATGTCGGGCGTAGCGAGACATTAGATTCTATCGTCACTCAACTTGCTACTTTGATAGGCAATTTGCAGAGCTATTTTGAATGCCATGATCAAAACGCCGCGTACAGTGTTGAACCTAGTGGCCGCTTTACCATGTTGAGAGTTGCGCCAATTAATATTGCCAAACAATGTCAGCAGTTATTTGATAAAAACACCCAATGGATTTTTACCTCAGCGACATTGCAAGTAAATCGTCAGCTTAAACATTTCGCAGACGAATTAGGTTTAGGAAAAGCAAAACAAATTATTCTAGATAGCCCATTTGATTACCCAAATCAGGCGTTATTTTGTGTGCCAAGGCATCTGGCTAAATCAGGCCAATCTGCGGCTAATGTCAATCAACTCGTTGATGTTTGCACTCAAGCGATTAATGCAGCGCAAGGCCGTACCTTTATTTTATTTACCAGCCATCACATGCTACAGCAAGTGGCAATAGCACTGCAGCGTAAGGTCAATTACCCTTTATTAGTCCAAGGCCAAGCCAGTAAGCAAAGCTTATTGAATAAATTCCGTCAGCTCGGCAATGGGGTTTTACTGGGTACTAGCAGTTTTTGGGAAGGCATTGATGTTAGGGGGCGTTTATTAAGTTGCGTGATCATTGATAAACTGCCATTTGTATCACCTGACGATACCTTATACCGTGCAAGGGCCGCCAATGCAGAGCGAAGTAATAAAGATCCATTTCAGACTATTTCATTACCGCAAGCAGTGATCAGTTTGAAGCAAGGAGTAGGGCGTTTGATAAGGGATGAAAAAGATCGCGGCGTATTAATTTTGTGTGATAACCGTATAGTGAACCGTCCATATGGTGAGGCTTTTATTAACTCTTTGCCGCCAATGAGCCGTACTCGAGATTTAGATACTGCGTTAAGCTTTTTAAAACGTATCCCATAAGTTATTATATCGTCCATTATTTAAAGATATATTCTAGGGCCTGTTGTTCTTTGCTGGTTAAGTTTAGTTCGAAATAAAAGCGTTGTAATCGAGGCGGATGAGTTGATGCCTAGTCATCTAAGCATCTTTTATTGACAAAGATGCATTCAACAAAGAGTAAAACGCTTTTAATCGAACCCCTTGGGCAGCGTTTGTTGGCCATTTTTACTACGTTATCGACTTTTTATGTAGAATAACTACACTACAAAGTCTCTGCCTTGTAATAATGGCCAATAACTCGCTGCATAAACAACCTTGAAAGATCAACAGGCCCTAGGGTTAACAAGGCTTACATGACTCAAATTGATTCAGATTTAACAATACTTGCATTAGATACTTGTACAGAATCTTGTTCTGCGGCTTTAATTAAACAGCAGCAACGATTTAGCCGCTCAGCCAATGCACCAAGAGAGCATAGTCAGCGTTTATTGCCAATGGTTGATGAAGTATTAAAAGAAGCCGAGATCAAAATTGCTGATGTAAACTTGATTGCATATGGCCGTGGACCTGGGAGCTTTACTGGTATCCGTATCTGCACAAGCATGACGCAAGGTTTAGCCCTAGGACATGATATTCCTGTTATTGGCATATCGACGTTAGCGACAATGGCACAAATGGCCATTGACTCAGCTGATGCAAAACAAGTTTTTGTCGCTATTGACGCTAGAATGAATGAAATCTACTGGGGTCAGTTTATTGCAGTCGACGGCATTGCAACTTTGGTTGACGAAGAGTATGTGACCAACCCAGATAAAGTCACGCTTACGTTAGATCCTAAGCAACAAATTATGCTTTGCGGCACAGGCTTTGATGCTTACCCAGATTTGTTAGCTGAAGTTGATTCAATCATCATGACAGATATTAAACTTCCTGATGCTGAAGCTATGCTTAAGTTAGCTAAGGTTGGTTTTGAGCAAGGTTTATCTACGACAGTTGATGATTTAGCACCAGTTTACCTTCGGGATACTGTGACTTGGAAAAAGCTTCCTGGCAGAGAATAACCTAGGTTATCATCACATTTTGAATCTGTGCACGTGAGTTAATTAACCAAAGGAGGACAATTTATGCAACCAGCTATGCAATCAACTATGCACTCATCAATGCAATCATCAATGTATTCGGCCGTTCAGCCATTGTCTTCCTATAACCCTTTCTCAATCAGTAATGGTTCGGCGCCTCAGGCTATTAAGCCAAACGCTTCAGCTCAAGTAGATGCTGTTAGTGATATATCAGCCATTAAAGCGCAATCAAAAACCAACGCTGCAGTTAATAACGTTAATCAAAATGATGGCCAACTTGTTCCGGATAATGAGCAAGTGCTTTATTTTGATGAGTCAGCGATAAAATCTGCTGTTGATGCCAAAGTACAATATGATCAACAAACATCAAGTCATGCTCATCAGCATCATTCTCAAGGCAGTGAAGGTGCAATAAAAGAATACTTGCTCAATCAGCACGCTGCTCAACGGGATCAAATTCAACAAATGGTGGGCATTGATTTATATGCATGAACCTAAGCCGAAAAGCTTATCTGCTATTCCGTCCAAAGGGTTATTTTTTCTAGAACTTTTTGTGGCATTCCTTATTACCAAATTGCCTTTTATTAGCATCCCATTTAAATGGTTTGAAAGTTACTTTCATGAAATTTCTCATGGAATAGCCGCTATTATTACCGGTGGTATGGTTAATCAAATCCAGTTATTTCCAAACGGTGCGGGCTTGTGTTTCACCCAAGGTGGCTTTGCGCCATTAATCACCTTCAGTGGCTATTTTGGCGCTGCGCTTTGGGGATATCTTATATTTTTATTAGCCACATGGCGCGCCGGAATCCGCTTTACTTTAGGTTTACTAGGCTTAACAGTCGTGGCATCTATTGTGTTTTGGGCGCGAGATATACTCACCATTGGTATTCTCATTTCTCTGGCAATGTTTTTATTACTGCCGCTGAAATTCGACCATAGTGCCTGGTTGAATAGTTTATTGCGTATGCTCGGTCTTATGATTGTGCTCAATGCCATGACAAGCCCTACGGTATTATTTGGGCTATCTACTCAAGGTGATGCAGCTAAGCTTTCTCAGCTTACTTGGTTGCCTTCTTGGCTCTGGGTCATCATGTGGTTGGTGTTTAGTTGTTTTATGTTATGGATGTGCTGGCGAAGAGTTGACGACAAAAAACCAGAAACAGTTTAGAGTGATCAACTTAGCAACATTTGCCGTATCAGTTGCTGATTTTAAAAGACAATTTCTTCAGGGAGAAGACAATGAAACGTACGTTACTATTAACCACTGCGCTGGGATTAAGTACACTAGGTTTAGCCACAGTCAGTAGCAGTGTCATTGCACATGACCATGCAAGCAGCGAAAAAGTCCAAGCAGTCAAAATTAACCCACAACTTGCAGCAGCCGTTGCGAGTGAATTTCGTAGCGAAAAAAATGCTGCACGTGATGAGCATCGTAATCCAGCTGAAACACTCGCGTTTTTAGGTATTCAAGCAGATGATACCGTTATTGAACTATGGCCAGGCGGTGGTTGGTACACTGAAATTTTAGCGCCTTACTTAGCTGAAAAGGGCAAGTACATTGGTGGTATTTTTGAGACTAACCCGAAAGAAGATACTAAACGTACGCAGTACTATGCTAAATCGGGCAAAAAATTTGAAACTTGGTTAAGTGACAATAAAGAAGCGGTAGGTAATGCTTCTACCGTGACTTTCCAGCCTCCTGCATCAGTTGATTTAGGTATCGATAATAGTGCTGATTATGTACTGACTTTCAGAAATCTTCATAATTGGGCTGGTCAAAAACAGCTAGAAAACGCGTTCACTGCATCTTATAAAGTACTTAAAGATGGCGGAATATTTGGCGTTGTTGAACATCGCGCAAACCCAGGAATGTCGTTTGATAGTGGCTACATGGATCAAGCTGAAATGATTGCATTAGCTGAAAAAGTGGGCTTCACTTTGGTTGCTGCATCTGAAATCAATGCGAATCCAAAAGACACTAAGGACTATGCGAAAGGCGTATGGACATTGCCTCCACGTTTAGCCCTAGAAGATCAAGATAAGCAAAAGTATCTTGATATCGGCGAAAGCGATCGTATGACACTTAAATTTGTCAAAAAAGCTAAGTAATCTTTTAAGTTAAGTAATCGTTTAACTAAAATACGTATTTGTATTTAGCAAGATAAGAAGTCTGAAATGAATGAGTCAATTGTAAAATCGCAGCAGTATGAGGATGTCGATTTTCAATTGGCTCATATTCGTTTAGCCGCCAAACGTTATGGCGATAAAAATAAACCGATATTACTCGCGCTACATGGTTGGCTAGATAATGCTGACAGTTTTGTGCCATTGGTCAACGCATTTCAGCAGCTTAACCTATTCAATGACTTTCAATTGATTGCGATAGATTGGCCGGGTCATGGCTTTTCACAACATCGTCCTGGGCATTATCCACTGCATTGGATAGATTACCTTTATGATTTAGATGAGTTGATGACAAAGCTAACTAAAGAGCAACCAGTCACAATCATTGGTCATTCACTCGGCGGTATTGTTGCTGCAGCTTATAATGCTGCTTTTCCAAACAAAGTCACTCAACTAGTGTTAATTGAAGCTCTGGCGCCTTTATTTGAGTCTGTTAAACATTCAAAAGAGCGACTCACTCGCAGTTTTAAACAGCACCATCGATATAATCAAGCAGTGCTGCAACAATCTAAGCAACAACAATCGAAGCAAGCCCAAGAACCCAATAGGCAATTATCCATTGAACGTGCAGTCAATGCCCGTCATCAATTAACTGGCATGGACAAACAGTGGTGCGAGTTAATTATTAAGCGTAATCTTGAAATTAAAAATCAGTGTTATTGTTGGAAAAGTGATCCGCGTTTAAAGCTTGATTCACCTTATAGATTAACCTTTGAACAGGTTGACGCTTTAATGAGCGTCAGTGACACACCATGCCTATTAATATTAGCCGAACAGGGCTTTAAACAGTTAAAATTAGCTTTGCCTCAAGCAACATTGTGGTTTAACGATTTAACTGATGTGCAAATAGAAGGGGATCATCATTTGCATATGGGCAGCGCGGACCAAGTTGCTAACACGATTAGAACATTTATTCTAAATTAAGCCTTTAGCACTGCAAAATCACTAGGCTTTTTTTTTCATTTATGTGATTATGGTCTAAATTTAAACGGTCGTATGATTTTTTGTATGGCTGAGAATAATAATTAACAATAACGTTTTTACTGTCGCTAGTATCAATAAAAATAATTTACGCTAGCTTAAGATGCAGTGTTTTTGACACCGTGATTATTGAAGCCATTGCTTCATAGCATGTGTCAGGATAAATAGGAGAAACTTGTGGACCAGCCTTGGATAAATAATCTACCAGAAAACGTACCGGCGGAAATTGATACTAACCAATTTACTTCTTTAGTCGATATGTTTGAATCTGCAGTATCAAAGTATGCTGACCAACCTGCATTTATTAATATGGGGGCGACATTAACTTACCGTAAGTTAGAAGAAAGAAGTCGTGCATTTGCAGCCTATTTACAAAATGAATTAAAGCTTGAAAAAGGTGACAGAGTCGCCTTAATGATGCCTAACTTATTGCAATATCCGATTGCATTATTTGGCGTATTACGTGCTGGTATGGTTGTAGTTAACGTCAATCCGCTTTATACCCCACGTGAACTAAAACACCAATTAGTCGACTCTGGTGCCAAAGCCATTGTTGTCGTCTCTAATTTTGCACGTACGTTAGAAGAAGTGGTTGCTGAAACGCCTGTAGAGTCAGTGATCATTACTGGTCTTGGAGATCAACTAAGCGCACCCAAACGTACATTAGTTAATTTCATTGTTAAATACATCAAGAAGATGGTGCCAAAGTATGATTTGCCTCATGCACTTTCTTTTAGGCAGTCATTAACTAAAGGTCGCCGCCTGCAGTATATTAAACCTGAAATTAACGCTGAAGATTTGTCATTCTTGCAATACACAGGTGGTACAACTGGTGTATCCAAAGGGGCAATGCTTACCCATGGCAATGTGTTAAGTAACGTTTTACAAGCTAATGGCGCATATTCACCAGCGCTTAAAGACGGCACAGAATTTGTTGTTACTGCATTACCGCTTTATCATATTTTCGCATTAACGGTTAACTGCTTATTGTTCCTTCATAAAGGCAGTAAAAACTTATTAATCACTAACCCTCGTGATTTACCCGCTTTTGTGGGCGAACTTAAAAAGTATCCTTTTACTGCGTTAACTGGGGTAAACACCTTGTTTAATGCCTTAGTCAATGATGAAGATTTTAAGAGTCTAGATTTTAGTCGTCTAAAATTGTCAATTGGCGGTGGTATGGCGGTGCAAAAAGCGGTTGCTGATAAATGGCAGAACATTACTCAAACCCGCTTACTTGAAGGTTATGGCTTAACTGAAGCTTCACCATTGGTTACGTGTTGCCCATATAACCTTGATGGTTACAATGGATCTATTGGTTTCCCTGCACCTTCAACGGACATTCAAATCCGTGATGATGAAGGCAAGGTGTTAGCACAAGGTGAGACCGGTGAATTGTTTGCTAAAGGTCCTCAGGTGATGAAAGGCTATTGGCAGCGCCCTGAAGAAACAGCTAAAGTCATTGATAAGAATGGCTGGTTAGCGACAGGGGATATCGGTTACATGGATGAAAAGGGCTTTTTCTTCATTGTTGACCGTAAAAAAGACATGATCCTCGTTTCAGGGTTCAATGTATTCCCTAATGAAGTTGAAGATGTCGTTGCATTGCACCCAAAAGTGATTGAAGTTGCTGCTGTTGGCGTACCAAATGATGCTAGTGGTGAACTAGTTAAAATATTTGTTGTTGCTAAAGATAGCAGTTTAACTGATGCCGATATTATTAAGCATTGTCGTCATCATTTAACAGGATATAAGGTACCAAAGCTGGTAGAATTCAGAGACGAGTTACCAAAATCCAATGTAGGTAAGATTTTACGACGAGAACTTCGAGACGAAGTTAAATCAGCGTAAAGTAGAGCCGGCAATAGCCGGCTTTTTATTGCATATCATTTATGCTTACATTGGCGCTAAGTTAATACTGGAGAGAATTTTGTTATCGTTTGAATACATTAGCGACCAAGCAAGCCTTGAGCAATTAGTCGCTCAATACCAGCAAAGTGAGTTACTGGTATTAGATACCGAGTTTGTCAGAACAAGAACCTATTACGCTAAGTTAGGTTTAATTCAAGCATATGACGGTAAAACGTTGGCTTTAATTGATCCAGTTGCTTTACCTGATTTAAGTTGTTTTTGGCAGTTATTATCCGATCCGAAAATCACCAAACTAGTCCATTCGTGCAGTGAAGATTTAGAAGTGTTTGCCCGTTATGGTCAATGCCAGCCATCTCCATTATTTGACAGCCAAATTGCAGCCAGTTTATGCGGTTTAGGTCATGGTGTTGGTTACGCAAAATTAGTGCAGCTGTTTTTAGACATTGAAATTGACAAAGGCGAGTCGCGAACTGACTGGATGAAACGTCCGCTCACAGATGCACAGCTTCAATATGCAGCCAATGATGTTTATTACTTATATAAACTTTACCCAGAACTGTTAGCTAAAGTCACTGAAGCTAAAAGAATGGATTGGTTACTTGAAGAAGGTGAGCGCATGACTGAAGGGCGCTTAACGCCGCCTAATGAAGAGCTTGCTTATTTAAAAATTAAAAACGCATTTCAGTTATTCCCAAAGCAGTTGGCATACTTGAAAGTGTTAGCGACATGGCGATTACAAAAAGCGTTAAAGAAAGACTCAGCGCTTGGCTTTATCATTAAAGATCATGCGTTGATAGCGCTCGCTAAAAAACAGCCTAAAACGGTAACTGAGCTGAATCAGTTAAATGATTTAACGGATCATGAGAAACGTTTTCATGGCAAAGAGTTAATCAAAATACTGCAAACAGCAGACTTAGAAAACTTACCTGAAGCCGTTGACGTTATTGCACTTAAGAATGGTTACAAAGCATCATTTAAAGAAGTTAAGGTGATTTTAGCGGCCATTGCTGAAGAAAAAGAAGTAGCAATTGAGTTTATTGGATCAAAACGTTTGATACATGAATTCTTGCTATGGCTTCATCATAAGAAACAAACGCCAACGCCTTTGTTATTGTCGGGCTGGCGCGGCAAGCTTGTTAATGAAGCGCTTGATAATATCAAATTTGGATAAATTTCCTGTAATTGACTGTGTCAATTGCTATAAATCGAGTCAATAAAAAAGCCTAGATAATCCATTGTTATCTAGGCTTTGTTTATGCATATAAATCAGATACTGACTTACTCATACGACTAGCTCATACAATTAGCTCATTCGAGCGTTACATCATATGACCATCAAAATATGCCTAAGGTTACTTACCGTCAGGTAAGGTAACATTGAGCTCTAATACAGAGAGTTTGTCATCATTTTGGTCAAGTTGCACTGACACTTGATCTTCAGATATTTGTACATACTTACGAATGACTTCAATGATTTCTTGCTTCATTTTAGGGAAGTAATCAGGCGCATCACGCTCGCCGCGTTGATGGGCGACAATTATCTGCAAACGCTCTTTTGCTGTAACAGCAGTATTCGGTTTTTTATTGCTTCTGAAATAATCGAGTATTGACATAATTAGCTACCAAAAATCCTTTTCAAGAATCCCTTTTTCTCTTCAGTAAGGAACCTAAACGGCACTTCCTCACCAAGTAAACGTTGTACAGTGTCAGCGTAAGCTAAACCTGCGTCGCTTTCGTCATCATTAATGACAGGAATGCCTGAGTTAGAGGCTTTGAGTACAGCTTGCGACTCAGGAATAACCCCCAATAATTTGATGGCTAAAATTTCAGACACATCCTCAACACTGAGCATCTCACCTGTTTTAACTCTAGCAGGAGAATAACGAGTTAGTAATAAAAACTCTTGAATTGGTTCAAGATTTTGTTCAGCGCGGCGAGAACGACTCTGCAACATACCTAAGATACGATCTGAATCTCGTACAGAACTCACTTCTGGGTTTGTGGTTACGATAGCGATATCTGCAAAATAAAGTGCCATCATTGCACCTTGTTCAATACCCGCTGGTGAGTCACAAACAATGTAATCGAAATCTTTGCTTAATTCGTCAAGTACACCGCCAACGCCTTCTTTGGTTAACGCATCTTTGTCACGGGTCTGGGAAGCAGGAAGAATAAACAGTTTGTCGCAACGTTTATCTTTGATGAGTGCTTGATTTAGATTCGCTTCACCATTAATGACATTGACAAAATCATAAACAACACGGCGTTCACAACCCATAATTAAATCAAGGTTACGTAAACCGATATCAAAATCGATTACGACGGTTTTTTTGCCTTTTAATGCTAAGCCGGTTGCAATCGCAGCGCTTGACGTTGTTTTACCAACGCCGCCTTTACCTGATGTGACAACAATTATTTGTGCCATTTGTTATTATATCCTTTTAAGTTGCCAACTATTGAGGCAATGATTCAACCATGAGTGTATCGCTAGTTAAGCGGATGCAACCTCGCTGATCGCTACAATGCTGCTGCAAATGTTCTGCTAGCCAATATTGCCCAGCAATTGAAACTAATTCTGCATCGAGTGAGTTTGCAATGATAATACTGTTTCTATCACCAGCAGCTCCAGCCATAGCTTTACCGCGTAAAGCGCCATATATATGAATGCTACCATCTGCAATGACTTCAGCACCATTACCGACCGCACCAAAAATGATTAAATCGGCATTTTTTGCATATATTTGCTGCCCAGAACGCACATTTTGTTTAATGATTTTGGTTTCTTTTGTCGGAGCTGGCATGTTTTTGGCTTGTTTGCCTGATTTTACGATGGCTAAGCCTAATGTTTTAGCCTGCTGACTAATGCTTTCATTAGCAGATGTTACACCAACTATGATCAGTTGGTTATCAGTAAGAAGTTGTTTTAATGCAGCGAGATCAACATCATGACTTTCAATTGCGCTTAAATTTAAGATTAAAGGCGCACCAATGAAAAACTGGGGTGCTTGAGATAACTTAGTATCTAAATCAGCAGCAATGGCGTTAAAATCATGTGTATTAATATGAAGTACTGAAAGAGTAAAAGATGTGGCTTTCAACTCAAGACTTTGTGTGGCCATCCAGGCGTTAATCTCCAAAAATGTCAGTATGAGAACTGAATTGCAATAATTTATTAATTGTCCATGTTATAGTGTGCGTAGTTGACTATCAAGCAAGAAACAGAGGAATTTAACCCCAAAATGATATGTGCCGTATATAAAAGTAGCCGAAAACTTGATACCTACTTATTTGTTGAGAAACGTGATGTTTTTGATGCTGTTCCAGAACCTTTAATGAAAATGTTTGGCACGCCTAAGTTGGTCATGTTGGTTCCATTGTCTAAAAGAGAAGAACTTGCGATGGCTGATATCGAAAAAGTCAGATCTGAATTAGCTGACAAAGGTTTTTATCTTCAGTTACCACCACCGGTGACAAATTTATTGGATGAGCACCGTAAAAGTTTAGGGCTCAGTGATTAAAGTCGCTTATATTATAAGTGATGATTTATTTTGGAATATTGGTTTGTTTTGAATTCCAGTTTGTATAAGATAATATCTTGATTTTATGTGGTTATGTATTGGGTATTTCGACGTTAACACAAATGTGTTAACGTTAAGTTAATAAGAACAAAAACAGCAATAATGAGTTAATTTAGGACAATTTATGATTGGGAAGATCATTTCATCTGTAATAGTAACTTTTTTTACTATTAATTTGGCATATGCTCAACAGAGCGTCAGTTTTGATGATTACTTAGCTACATTAAAAGATAAAGCCTTGCTTGCTGGTGTATCACAGACCACCATTAATGAACATTTTTCAAAAATTAAAGTGTTTAAGCGTGCTACTGCAAATGGTTCTAACAGAACAATAAACCTTGAAAGTTACATTCCTCAAAATGCACCAGAAATTACTGTCAGCACAGCCCGAGCAATGTTTAAAGAGCAACATGAATCGCTAATTGATTTAGGTGACCGTTACGGCATTCAGCCGCGTTTTTTAGTTGCCTTATGGGGGATGACCTCGGAATTTGGTGAGCAAAAAGGCAATTTCCCAATTCTATCTGTAACAGCATCTAATGCATATTCAGGCAACAAAGAGCAATTTTTTGTTGATGAGTTTATTGCAGCGTTAAAAATTCTGGATAATACCCAAATACAATATGAACAACTTATCGGTTCATCAACAGGTGCCATGGGGCATATGCAATTGATGCCTTCGCAGTATTTACAATACGCTCAAGATGGTAATGGCGATGGATTAAAAGATATTTGGAATAACCAGTTTGATGCTTTTGCAACTGCAGCTGCGATGTTAAAAGATGCTGGCTGGAAAAATGATGAGACTTGGGGTCGACAGGTGAGCTCAATAAATCCAATAGACAGTTATATGGTTGGCACTGAATATAATGAGACATTCACTGAATGGCAAAAATTAGGTGTTAGACGTTATAACGGTAATGACTTACCTAAACGTGATGATATGCAAGTATCATTATTAATGCCTGATGGTGACAAAGGTCGTCAATATTTGGTTTATAATAATTTCCGCTTATTACAAGCATGGTCAGTTAAAGAACATTTTTTACTCACTGTGACTTACCTTTCAGAACGAATTAAAAATCCTCCAATCAATTAATGGTACAATGTCGGCAATGTAACGCTAATGCTGTATTGAACTATGTCATTTTGGATTGAAAAAAAACTGCACGAATTAACCACCGTGCAATGGGAATCATTGTGCGATGGTTGCGGCAAGTGCTGCTTAAACAAATTAATTGATGATGAAACTGAAGAGTTGTATTACACCGATGCCGCTTGTCATTTATTAGATGATGAATCATGTAATTGTCGTCGTTATCCTGAACGTTTTAAATACGTACCAGCATGTACAGCCATTACGGTTGATAATGTCGCTGAATTGACTTGGTTACCTGATTCTTGTGCTTATAAACGCCTCAATGAAGGCCGAACGTTACCAAGTTGGCATCCGCTTATTACGGGCTCTAAAGACGCTATGCATGCGGCGGGGATATCAGTAAAAGGCAAAACCATTAATGAAAAACGTGTCCGTGATGTTTTTGACCATATTGTACTTTGGCCTTTAAAAGACATCGATTAGTTTGCATCGAAAATCGTTATAATACCCAACAAAAAAGCACT
>NZ_MCUF01000012.1:0-83043 GCF_002873615.1 Shewanella sp. 10N.286.51.B7 | reverse complement strand
AGTGCTTTTTTGTTGGGTATATAGTGTGCGAGCTCAGTAAGTACATTAACAAATACTATTCACTATTTAGTCTTAAGCGGTTTGATTGCAGGGATAAGCATCACTGCTAGTACAATGAGATAAATAACAAACGTCACCACCATCCACTGCGCCATACTGACTGACAAAAATGTCCACGGATCATCACTACACATCCCCGTAGGTGAGAAAACCGAAGGAAGCCATTCATCAAGAGGCATCCAAGCTGGAAATTCAGGAAAGAATGAGCAGGTAGAAAAAGGCGAAGGATCAACTTGTAACTCATTTAATTCAAGGGATAACTTAAGTCCCCATGCAGCGCTTACGCCCCAGCCAATTAATCCTATAAAACGCGTTAACCATAACTTAGGTGCTAATGCGCCAAACACGCCAGCAATAATTAACCCAAGTACAGCGACTCGAACATAAATACACATCACACAAGGATCGAGTTCCATGATGTATTGAAAGAATAGGGCAGCAGCTTCAAGCCCAATGGCTGAAAGCAATAAAATAATCCATGCAGCGCGCGAACGCGTAAAATGTTGTAAACCAGTCAAATCAATCTCCTGTCGATTTATGACGATAAAAAAACACCCTCGAATGAGGGTGTTTTCTAAAGCAACGTTAAATCATATCAGTATTAATGTCCAACAGAGCTGCCAAGAACTTCTTTTGCAGAGTGATGGATAATAATTTGATTATCGTAGAAGTACTGGGTTGATTCCGTTAAGAACCCAGATTCAATCATAACAATACCAACGATAGACAATACGATTGTGTATGGTAACGCCATCCATACCATACGACCGTATGACAGTCTCACTAACGGTGCTAGAGCAGATGTTAATAAGAACAAGAATGCAGCCTGGCCGTTTGGCGTTGCAACAGATGGTAGGTTAGTACCTGTGTTAATGGCAACCGCAAGTAAATCAAACTGATCACGAGTAATTTGGCCATTAATCAGCGCAGCTTTTACTTCGTTAATATAGACCGTGCCAACGAATACGTTATCACTCACCATAGACAGTAAGCCGTTTGCGATATAGAAGATCACTAACTGTGCATTACCTTCAAAGCTCAGTGCCCACTGAATCACAGGCGCAAACAAATGTTGGTCAATAATGACGCCGACAACAGCAAAGAATACAGCTAGTAAGGCGGTAAACGGTAGAGCTTCTTCGAAGGCTTTACCTAGCTGATGTTCATCAGTAACCCCATTAAAAGCAGTGGTTAGAATGATGACAGATAAACCAATTAAACCAACTGATGCTAAATGGAATGCAAGACCGATAACTAACCAAACGCCGACAAGTGCTTGAACCAGCAGTTTCATCTTGTCTGCTTTGGTACGGTTTTTATCTTCGTAATCGGAGTAATCGCTTAAAATTTTATGCACGGCATCAGGTAGCTGGGCACCGTAACTGAACCATTTAAACTTTTCGACGATAAAACATGTGGTGATACCGGCAAAAAGCACAGGGATTGTCACAGGCGACATACGAATAAAGAATTCACTAAACTGCCAGTGCGCTTGCGCTGCAATGATCAAGTTTTGTGGCTCACCGACCATCGTACACACACCGCCTAATGCAGTACCAACACCGGCATGCATTAATAGGTTACGTAAGAAACCACGAAAAGCTTCTAGCTCTTCGTCATTCAATTGTTCGCGAGTTTCAGAGGTATGGTCATGATCGCTGCTAAAGTCTTTACCTGAAGCGACTTTGTGGTATATCGAGTAAAAGCCAATAGCGACAGCGATAATAACTGCAATAACCGTTAGTGCATCTAAGAAAGCGGATAAAAATGCAGACGAGATACAAAACATCAACGAAACAACAATTTTAGAGCGCACCTTTGTGATCATTTTAGTGAACACAAACAGGAGCAATTGCTTCATGAAGTAAATACCGGCGACCATAAAGATCAGTAGTAGTAATACTTCTAGGTTTGCTTCAATTTCATGTAAGACTTGTGCTGGCGAAGTCATGCCGATAATGACAGCTTGTATCGCTAACAGGCCACCAGGTTGAAGTGGGTAGCACTTTAACGCCATTGCGAGCGTAAAAATAAATTCAATGACAAGTACCCATCCTGCGATGAATGGACTGACAAAGAAAAATAAAAGTGGATTGATTACAAGAAACGATAATATTGCATATTTGTACCATCTTGGGGAATTGCCCAAGAAGTTACTAAATAATGCAGCACCAGGGGTTGACGGCATAATAGCCTCTCCAGTTGTGAATTTGATAAGTGAACTTTTGAGGAAGGAATCTGACAAACAAATCGTAGCCGAAATGAGAGTTTGTAAGATAAAACCGGTTCGATAGTGCTTAAACTATGTTGTTTATTAGCTACTTATCATCAGTTTAATCAAGTTGATACAATTATTTCTTAGCGCTTATTATTTGTATTTTCAAAATTCGTTAGTTGTGCCACTAACTTACATCCATTTTGTTTGGCGCGTAGTTTAGCGCAAATTTTTTATATTGTAATGCGATAAAACTTATCCTTCGACAAAAAGGTAACCAATATAACTATTGGCTCACAAAGTTTTTGCGACTTGTATAATTAATCGCCGTTGGCGCATCTAAATCGATTGTTTAACGACTCACAATGGTGTGAAATGACATGACCTCTGGTATGATCAGTTCATTGGGTAACCACGGGATGTTCAAGTTGACAATTATCAATGCAAAAGGTCCTGCAAGTTTTGCAGAGAAGTATATCGTTCGTTCGATATGGGAAAATAAGTTTCCACCAGGTTCAATTTTGCCTGCAGAACGCGAACTTTCAGAATTAATTGGTGTAACAAGAACCACGTTACGCGAAGTACTACAGCGTTTAGCTCGTGACGGTTGGTTGAAAATACAACATGGTAAACCAACTCAAGTAAATAACTTTTGGGAAACCTCAGGACTTAATATTCTTGAGACAATAGCGGATTTAAATCCAGATGGATTTCCGTTACTTGTTGATCAGCTATTATCAGCAAGAGCCAATGTTAGCGCGATATATTTTCGCGGTGCGGTGCGCAATAACCCTGAAAAAGCACAAGAAGTATTAGCAAAAATACACCAACTAGAAGACAGTGCTGAAGCTTATGCTGAATATGATTATGAGCTGCATCATGCTTTGGCATTTTCGTCGGGAAATCCACTGTACGTCTTAATTCTTAATGGATTTAAAGGTTTATACAGCCGAGTAGGACGTTATTACTTCTCGAGTCAAGAAGCCCGTTCTATCGCATTAGATTTTTATAAAGCATTAGAGAAATTGGCGATTGATGGTAAGTACACTGATGTTCCTGCGTTAATGAAGACGAATGGTATTAATAGCGGTATTATGTGGCAAAAACTGCGTGATGATATGCCTGCTGAAATCGCACAAAATGATAAATAAATGCGATTAATATAGCCGTTTCATCTTTGATATTGATACAAAAAACCAACCTAACGGTTGGTTTTTTTATGCTACAAACTTACGTAAGTAAAACAACTACAGAGTGGTCATTTTTCCTTCTTCGTTAGGAGCAGGGCATTGGGCTAGTTTTACGATTTTTCCATTCGCATCAAGCTGCTCAAGGCTAACATCAAATCCCCAAAGACGATGTAGATGCTTCAAAACTTGCTCATTACTTTCCCCTAAAGGGATCCGTTTATTAGGCACATAGCGTAATGTTAATGAACGGTCACCATTAATATCTACCCGTTGAACTTGGATGTTGGGCTCAAGATTAGAGAGATTATACTGTTGTGATAGTTTCTCACGGATCAAATGATAACCGCGGTCGTCATGAATAGCAGATACCGACAATCTGTTACAGCTGTCGTCATCGAGAATACTGAATAATTTAAAGTCCCGAATAACTTTTGGTGACAGGTATTGGCTAATGAAACTTTCGTCTTTAAAGTTTTCCATGGCAAAGGTCACCGTGGTAAGCCAATCACTGCCTGCAATATCAGGAAACCACTTTTTATCCTCATCAGTTGGGTTTTCACAAATGCGTCTAATATCGATAAACATATTAAAACCTAATGCATAGGGATTAATGCCACTGTAATAGGGACTGTTATAGGCAGGCTGCGCGACAACGCCGGTGTGGCTTTGTAAAAACTCTAACATAAACCTATCTGTCACCGTTCCTTCATCGAACATATGATTGAGTATGGTGTAATGCCAGAATGTGGCCCACCCCTCATTCATCACTTGGGTTTGTTTCTGAGGGTAAAAATATTGCGCCATTTTTCTCACTATGCGGACGATTTCTCGCTGCCATGGCTCTAATAATGGCGCGTTTTTTTCGATGAAATATAAAATATTTTCTTGTGGCTCATCGGGGAAATTAATGCCTTCGTCTTGCTTGTGTTCATCAGGATTCTTAGGAATCGTACGCCATAAATCATTCACTTGGCTTTGTAAGTAACTTTCACGATCTTTTTGGCGCATCTTTTCTTCTTTAAATGACACTTCAGCAGGGCGCTTGTATCTATCAACGCCGTAGTTCATTAATGCATGACAAGAATCGAGTGTTAGTTCAACTTGCTCAACACCAAACCTTAACTCACATTCATGAATATAATTCTTGGCGAAAACTAAATAGTCGATGATTGAACTGGCGTCAGTCCAAGTTTTAAAGAGGTAATTATTTTTAAAGAAGCTATTATGCCCAAAACTTGCGTGGGCCATCACTAACGCTTGCATCGTGATGGTGTTTTCTTCCATTAAATAGGCGATACATGGATCGGAGTTAATTACGATTTCATAGGCTAAACCCATTTGACCGCGACGATATCCTTGCTCGGTTTCAATAAAACGTTTACCAAAAGACCAATGTGTATAGCCGATAGGCATTCCGATCCCCGCATAAGCATCCATCATCTGCTCAGCTGTAATCACTTCGATTTGATTGGGGTAACTGTCTAGCTTATAAAAAGCTGCGACTTTTTCAATTTCTTCCATGTAGGTTTCAAGTAATGGAAAACCCCAATCAGGACCGTCATCTAGTGGCATTTTTTTATTATCGTCAGCTTCGGTTGAATCAATATTTTCTGCTGTCATTGTGTTCTCCTTAGCTTGGCTGCTTTTTGAATAATTCACGGAACACGGGGTAGATATCATTAACCTCTTTAATATGTTGTACAGCGATATTGCCAAACTGCTCTTGTAAGGCTTCGTATTCTCGCCAAAGCGTTTGATGCGCGCGTCGGGTGATTTCGATATAACTGAAATAACGCGATACTGGTAAGATTTTATCCGCTAATAACTGTCTACACGCTGGGGAGTCATCAGCCCAATTATCGCCATCAGATGCCTGTGCAGCGTAGATATTCCACTCTTCGGCAGGGTAGCGTTCCTGTTGAATTTCATGCATTAAATTTAGTGCACTTGAAACAATGGTACCGCCTGTTTCTTGGGAGTAGAAAAATTCATGTTCGTCGACTTCTTTAGCTTGAGTATGATGACGAATATAAACCACTTCTAAATTCTTATAGGTTTGAGTTAAAAACAAATACAACAGAATGTAGAAACGTTTTGCCATATCTTTAGTGGCTTGATCCATCGAACCTGACACATCCATTAAACAAAACATCACGGCTTGGCTTGATGGCTTTTCACGTTTGGCAAAATTATTAAAACGTAAGTCAAAGCTATCTATAAAAGGCACACTGTCGATTTTTTTCTGTAAATCTTCTATTTGTTGTTTCAAATCCATGATGATTTCAGCTTGCGTACCTGGGGTATTTTCAAGCTCATTTAATGTGGATTTAAGCGCTTTCAGTTGCTTCTTTTTTCCAGCCGTCATGGCGATACGGCGGGCGTGAGACGAGCGAAGCGAACGAACAATATTAATATTGGCGGGCACACCGACATTAGTAAAACCAGCACGATAGGTTTCAAATTCAACCATTTGCTTCGCATTGGTTTGCTGAAGATCTGGTAGGGCTAAGTCTTCAAATAATAATTCTAAGTATTCATCATTTGAAATTTCAAATAGAAATTCATCTTTGCCTTCACCAGAATTTGAAGCTTCACCTTCACCACTGCCATCACCAGCGCCGCCACCTTTAGGACGTTCAATTTGATCGCCTTGATTAAATTGGTCGTTGCCAGGGTGAACACGCTCACGGATCCCACCTTGTCCTTGGTGAAAAATAGGCTCGCTGATATCCCGAGTGGGGATACTAATTTTTTCGCCTTTGTCGATGTCAGTAACACTTCGGCGGGTAACAGCGTCGCTTACTGACTTTTTAATTTGTTTTTTATAACGTTCAATAAAACGTTGTCTGTTAACCGTGCTTTTGCCCTTTGCATTGAGGCGTCTATCTATAAAATTTGCCATACACAACTCCTAATGGACTTTGACCTATACCGATTTATCGTAATACAGGTCAAAGTGAGCAAGATTTATGACGATTTACGCACTCTCAAGTACCATTCAGACAGTAACCTAACTTGCTTTTGGGTATAGCCTTTTTCCATCATTCGATTGATAAAGTCATCGTGTTTTCGCTGATCATCAGCAGATGTTTTAGCGTTAAATGAAATTACGGGTAGCAAGTCTTCGGTGTTGGAGAACATCTTCTTCTCGATCACAACGCGTAGTTTTTCGTAACTGGTCCATAATGGGTTGTTACCTTCATTATTGGCCCTAGCACGTAATACGAAGTTAACGATTTCATTACGGAAATCCTTGGGATTACTGATCCCCGCAGGTTTTTCAATTTTTTCAAGTTCTGCATTAAGTGCTGATCTATCAAATAATTGTCCTGTTTCAGGGTCACGGAATTCTTGATCTTGGATCCAGAAGTCTGCGTAGGTGACATATCTATCAAAGATATTTTGTCCGTATTCAGAGTAGGACTCTAAGTAAGCTGTTTGAATTTCTTTCCCGATAAATTCAACATATTTAGGGATGAGGTATCCTTTCAGGAATTCTAAATAGCGTTCACTCATTTCACTTGGAAATTGTTCTTGTTCAATTTGTTTTTCTAAGACATAGAATAAATGGACGGGGTTAGCAGCAATCTCTGTGTCATCAAAATTAAATACCCGCGATAAAATCTTAAATGCAAA
Organism: Shewanella sp. 10N.286.51.B7; assembly: GCF_002873615.1. Lineage (NCBI taxonomy): Bacteria > Pseudomonadati > Pseudomonadota > Gammaproteobacteria > Alteromonadales > Shewanellaceae > Shewanella > Shewanella sp. 10N.286.51.B7. Next base: position 75,942 of record NZ_MCUF01000012.1, on the reverse strand, counting down.
ACGAGTGGATAACCCTTGCATGCCTTCATCTACCCCAGCGTAATCACGGTACTCTTGGAATGACTTAGCTTTGGGATCAGTATCTTTCAGTGTTTCACCGTTATAAACACGCATTTTTGAATATATTGATGAATTTTCAGGTGCTTTTAAACGTGACAAGATACTAAACTGAGCAAGGGTTTCAAGGGTACCTGGTGCACAAGGCGCCGAAGACAGTTCAGAATTACTTAATAGCTTTTGATATATTTCAATTTCTTCTGATACACGTAAACAATAAGGCACTTTGACGATATACACTCGGTCTAAGAAAGCTTCATTGTTCTTATTATTTCTAAAGGTCGTCCACTCAGACTCATTCGAGTGAGCGAGGATCATGCCATTGTAAGGCAGTGCAGATAACCCTTCTGTGCCGTTGTAGTTACCTTCTTGAGTTGCAGTTAATAGTGGATGAAGCACTTTAATCGGCGCTTTAAACATTTCCACAAACTCCATCACGCCCTGGTTTGCACGACATAACGCGCCAGAGTATGCATAAGCATCTGCGTCATCTTGTGAAAAATGCTCAAGTTGTCGTATATCGACTTTACCTACTAAAGCAGAAATATCTTGGTTATTTTCATCACCAGGCTCAGTTTTCGCAATAGCTGTTTGATCTAAAATTGAGGGGTAGACTTTAACCACTTTGAATTTGCTTATATCACCACCAAATTCATGCAAACGCTTCACGGCCCATGGAGACATGATAGTTTTAATGTAACGAGTTGGAATATTATATTCATTTGTTAATAGCTCACCGTCTTCATCTGCATCGAATAGGCACAGAGGACTATCATTTACAGGGCTACGGACGCCATTAGCAGTTAAGATGAAGATCGGTACTTTTTGCATCAGTGATTTGAGTTTTTCAGCAAGCGAAGACTTACCACCACCTACAGGCCCAAGTAGATACAAGATCTGTTTCGATTCCTCTAAGCCTTGTGCTGAATGTTTGAGATAAGACACAATTTGCTCAATTGATTCTTCCATACCGTAAAAGTCTTTAAAGCTAGGGTAGTGGGTAATAAGACGATTTGAGAAAATACGACTCAACACCGGATCTTTCGAAGTGTCGATGGTTTCAGATTCACCGATGGCCAGTAGCATTCTTTCTGCTGCAGACACATATGCACTTCTATCTTCTTTACAGATTTCGAGAAATTGCTGTAATGAATATTCTTCATCTAGCTTTTGTTCATAACGTTGTTGGTAATGTTCGAATATGCCCATAAGAAACCCCTTGAAACTTAGCTGAAAGAAAGTGATTGATAGCGCATTTTTAATGACTAAAACTGAAAATAATTTCCATCATTTCTTGTGTGTAAAAACCATTTGCTAGGTTAAGTCTAGGTCAGAGGTTTGATATTTGCGAGGTGAGACAAATAAAAACTTCAATAAAAACAAAGATAAACAGTTGCATTTGCAACTGTTGCAAAAGTGGAGTTATAAATAAACGGATATTGCGAACAATTTTGAGAGTTAGAAGCTATCCCAATTTGAGTAATAAAAAAGGAGCCATAAGGCTCCTTTTGTCTCATCTCTTTTGTACCTAAATAGGTAGATTAACCAGCGAAGTTCGCGTTAACGAAATCCCAGTTAACTAATTCCCAGAACGCTGCCATGTAGTTAGGACGAACGTTACGGTAATCAATGTAATAAGCGTGTTCCCAAACATCAACAGTTAACAATGAAGTCACTGATTCGTCAGTTAAAGGAGTTGCTGCATTGCTTGTGTTCACGATTGAAACTGAACCGTCAGCATTTTTTACTAACCAAGTCCAAGCGCTACCAAAGTTGTTAACTGCAGAATCAGTGAACTTAGCTTTGAATTCTTCAAAAGAGCCGAATGCTGCATTGATTGCATCAGCAATGGCACCAGTAGGCGCGCCGCCAGCGTTTGGTGCTAGGCAGTTCCAGTAAAAAGTGTGGTTCCAGATTTGAGCTGCGTTGTTGAACATGCCACCAGTTGATGTTTTAACAACTTCTTCTAATGTTTTGTTCGCAAATTCAGTACCTTCAACAAGACCATTAAGCTTAACAACGTAAGTGTTGTGATGCTTACCGTAGTGATATTCGATAGTCTCTTCAGAAATGTGTGGTGCTAGTGCGTTCTTAGCATATGGTAATGCTGGTAATTCGAAAGCCATTATTATCTCTCCATGGACATAGGTTATCGTTTTTATGAGTACCACTTAGGCATCATTGCTCTGCCGACATTGTACTTAAAATTTTTGTGATGTGAATCATTGTTTGATGAATAATGTCGATAGACGCAATCTAAAAAAGCTATTTTTATTATAACCCTACAAACTGTGGGATTTTGTTATTGCCCTAGCTCTTGTACAATGGGTGTAGATTATTAAGTTGCACTTAGGAATTACAATGGAAACAGTAGACAAGATCAAACAGCAAATCAGTGAAAACCCAATCATCGTATACATGAAAGGGTCACCAAAGTTACCAAGCTGTGGTTTTTCATCGCAAGTTGCACAAGTCATGATTAACTGTGGTGAGCAGTTTGCATTTGTTGATATTTTACAGCATCCAGATATTCGTGCTGAATTACCAAAATTTGCTAATTGGCCAACTTTCCCACAATTGTGGGTTGAAGGTGAGCTAATTGGTGGTTGTGACATCATCACTGAAATGTACCAAAAAGGTGAGTTACAACCAATTATCAAAGAAACTGCTGATAAGTTTCGTACAGAAGAAGACGCTGAATAAGCCCTTTTTTATCGCCAATGATGATTAGCAACAGAGCCTGATGCTAATACGATTAAAGCGTATTAAAAAGCCCTAACAATTCGTTAGGGCTTTTTATTGTGTAGAATATTTTTAATTGGATAAATAATTAATGAGCACTTTCCTCAGTGTCTTTAATTGTCTTTGGCAGAATAAGATTCATTAAAATAGCCACTAAACCACATAAACTGATACCAGTTAAACTAAACTCACCAATACCGAACGCCATCCCGCCAATACCAAAGACTAATGTAACCCCAACAATACTTAAATTTCTTGGTTCATTTAAATCGACTTGATTACGGATAAGAGCATTAAGACCTACGGCTGCTATAGAGCCAAACAGTAAGCACATAATTCCACCCATTACAGGTAGGGGAATGGTTTGCATTAACGCGCCTAACTTGCCAATGAAGGCTAGCGTAATGGCTGTTATTGCAGTCCATGTCATTATCCGAGGATCGAAGCTTTTAGTAAGCGTGACAGCGCCAGTAACTTCAGAATATGTCGTATTAGGTGGGCCGCCAAAAGCTGATGCGGCCATTGTGGCTATACCATCGCCTGTTAAGGTGCGGTGTAATCCTGGCTTTTTAAGATAATCTTTACCGGTAACATTGGAAATGGCGAGAAGGTCGCCGATGTGCTCAACTGCTGGCGCAATCGCGACAGGGATCATAAATAGTATGGCTTGCCAATGAAATTCAGGTGCAACAAAGTTTGGCACTGCTAACCATGGTGCTTGGTTAACTGCTGTAAAATCAACAATACCGAACGCCATACTGAGGCCATAGCCAACGAGTATCCCAGCCAGAATCGGCATGACTTTTAAAATACCTTTTGCAAAAACAGCAATTGCTACAGTGGTCGATAAAGACATAAGTGCAATAAAGAGCGCGATATTTTGATCGACTAAAACGGCGCTGCCGTCCCCGGTTTTACCCAGTGCCATATTAACTGCCATGGGAGCGAGTCCTAGACCAATAATGATGATGACAGGGCCAACGACTACTGGCGGCAGTAATTTATGGATAAAACCACTGCCGTTAATTTTAACTAACGCACCCAAAATGACATAAACAAAGCCCGCGACCATTAATCCGCCCATCGTAGCGGGTATTCCCCAAGTTTGAACCCCGTACATAATGGGGGCAATGAAAGCAAAGGATGAAGCCAAAAAAATGGGCACTTGTCTTTTAGTGATAACTTGAAATAACAGTGTGCCAATACCTGCGGTAAACAATGCCACGCTGGTATCTAAACCACTCAGTAAAGGCATCAATACTAATGCACCAAATGCGACAAATAACATTTGCGCACCTTGCAATGGGATGAATAAACGTTTCATGTGTAGATAATTTTCCATTCAGGTATAAATTAAGCTGTAAGATAGGCCAATAATCGTTAAATGTCTGTAATGTAAATCAAGTTTAAGTCTAGATTTAGCATTATTAGTGGCAAATCTTGCTTGAAAATTGGTTAGGCAATGTAATTTTAGAAGCAAAATTAATATGCTACACTTCGATCACTTTCATCTATTGCTGCTTATTTTCTTATGCTAAAAATATTTTTACAAATCATTGTTATGAGTGCGCTATTCACTTTTTATAGCCCTAAAGCGATTTCTGCAGAAATCGGCCTTTTAGATGAGGCTGATATTGTTGTCACGTCTCGAGCTCGAGCTGAGCGACAAGCTGCGTTGAAGACTGCTTTGTCTGCGGTATTTGTAAAAAACTCGGGTCTGCCATCTGTATTAGAACACCCGTTGGTTAAAGCACAAATCAATAAGCCTGAAGTACTGCTTACTCAATACGGTTATAGTGAAGTTGATAATGAACTGATATTGAAAGCGAACTTCGACCATAAACGAATTATTTCTACGCTACGTCAAGCTGAGCTCCCAGTTTGGGGGCGTCAACGTCCTCTAACTTTATTGTGGCTATCAATTGAAGATGAAGGTGAGCGCAATATTTTATCTGATGCCTCAGAGCTCGATACGCGTTCACAGATTCATTTAGATTCAAGTAACAAAGGTATTCCTGTTATTTTGCCAATAATGGATTTAGATGATGTGATGAAAATAAGCGTATCTGATGTACGAGGGATGTTTACTGACGTGGTTGCTGAAGCATCTACCCGTTACCGCGCCGATTACTTTGCTGTTGCTGACATGGATAAAGTGGGCGGTTTTGTACGTTTTCAAGTGTCACTATTTGATAAAAGTAATAAAGGTGGATTAATGCAACCTTTGATTCATCAACAAGCTGAAGTGTTGGATTACCAACAAGCTACCGATCAGATTTTAAGCACCTTGGCTGAATACTTTGTGAGCCAATATGCTTTTGCGGACAGCGGCAATAGTGCAGAAACCCTGCTGTCTCTATCAGGTGTACAGAGCATGGCTCAATTAGTTGAAATTGAAGCTTACTTAAATCAGTTGAGTGCGATTAAAACAGTCAGTTTAAGTCAGTTTAAAGCTAATACGGTAACCTATAAACTTGAGTTATTTGGTGATGCTGACGATTTACAAAAACTTTTGAACATCAACAAGAGTTTAACTGAAAATACTTTTGTCGAACCAGTTATTGAACAAGAATCAACGGAAGTTTCACCAGAACAGGTTACCACGCTCTACTACCAGTGGAATTAGTCGCTAGTTTTCTAGCCAATAGATACGTGATCACGATCTAACTGATCACAGTTGAATGAGTTAGGCTAGTTAAACAACAGCAGACACTAAAACGATTGTGTTATACTAACTGTCGCTTGTTTACATTATTAGAGAATTTTTGAGTGACCCAAAACTCACCAAAACAATTATCATTACCCGTATACTTACCTGACGATGAGACTTTTCAAAGTTATTACCCAGCCATGGGTAACGATGAGTTGATTCAAAAGCTTCAAGCTGCTGCAGAAGGTAGCTTAGCGTCAAGTTTATACTTATTTGGCCCTGAAAAATCTGGCCGAACGCATTTAATGCATGCTGCTTGTGCTCATGCCAATGATCTCGATCGTCGTACCTTATATATTCCCCTAGGGATCCATGCCAGCATTTCTCCTGCTCTTTTTGAAGGTGTTGAGTCACTACAATTAATTTGTATTGATGATATTGATGCTATTGCTGGTCATCCTATTTGGGAAGAAGCACTGTTTCATCTATATAACAGAGTGACTGAACAAGAAGATTGTCGTCTTATTGTCAGTGGTAGTTCGTCGCCAACGGAAGCGGGTTTTGCCTTACCTGATTTAATCTCTCGTATGCAGTGGGGGTTAATTTATCAGCTACAACCTATGGCGGATGAAGAAAAGTTAGTGGCTCTGCAGCGAAGAGCTGCAATGCGTGGCTTACAATTATCTGATGAAGTAGGGCGCTTTTTATTAACTCGAATGGCACGTGATTTACGCACATTGTTTGATGTGCTTGATAAACTGGATAAAGCATCAATGGTGCACCAAAGAAAGTTAACGATTCCTTTTATTAAAGAGATGTTGAGATTGTAAATCGTTCTTTTTGAATTTTGTCAGTTAAATAAAAAGCCACCTTATCGGTGGCTTTTATGATCTCATGTACCTGACGAGTATCTCGCTTATCGTTTAGGGATTGGCATATCTCTGTGTTCACGACCTATTAGAAGAGGGCGTCTTTCAACGCTTGTCTCTGAGCTACTTAAACTACTGACTTTAGACAGTGATTGAGCAATGCTAGGACTAATGTCAATATTTTCAAACCAATCTCGTCCAGGCGTCATATTAATAGGTTCAGGTAAACCATTTAATAAAGTCTTACCGTCTATTTCTGGCATGATTTCATCAATGACGAATGCAGCTCTATCGAGTAACTCAGCAGAGCCCACACGACCTCGCTGCCCCCAGTCAACTATAAGATTAGTTGGATCGGTAACAGCTACGTCGCGTTGTATTTGATAACGATGACTCATAAATGACTCTTCAAATAACATGGCAGCATCTTCACGAGTAGAAGAGTAGGCATAAAAATCATTCGCATGATCAGATAAGAAAAAGCTGGTGACATCATCCGGCATATAGGCTTTTTGTGTCTCATTCGCTGTTTCACCTAAAAAGCTAACACCAGCTAAACCAAACATTTCACTACTGGTTAGCGGATCTACATTTTGAAGTTGATCAGAAATAAGGCCATTGCTGTCTGTACGACGGTAAAAGTCGTCTATTAATGTTGGCCCAGTTAACGTGCTATGAATCGAGCGCGGGAAAAAGTCATTTGCATGGGCTAATTCATGATAAAGCAAGCTGGCTAAACTAGGAGTGATATCTGCCAAGGTTCTTGTTGTTCTTTCTGTTTTTGCAATACGGCCATAGGCATAATCATTATCTTTTACATAGCGCCATGGCATGATGAACTGTAAATCATTACCGAAGTCACTGCGATAATCTGGCGCTTCATTGATACTGTCTCGCTGCTCTGGCGTGAACCACAAGTATTCAGGATCGAGATAAATAGCACCCGTCGCGACCCAGTAAAAAGAAGGTCTCACATCGTAGCTGATGACAACTGCCGTGACAGATTGCAGTAGCTTAATAAAGTCGCTATTGGGATCAGATTGCTTTAGGAAGGTTTCAAAATTCTCTCCCATCCAGTCATGAGATACCACAACACGCTCCATCACAGATTCAATATTCTCTGAATTGGAGACTTGGCCAATTAATGGTAAATCAGCAATATCACAAGTTTGGTTAAGTTGGTTTGAATATACGCAATCTGAAGCATTAGCAGAATAAATAGAAGCAGAATTATAGGAATAGGTTCGTGCGACGGGTTGATCAAAGTAAGGTGATGTGATTGCAGATTCATTGGTGACTAACACAAACACTTCATCGGAAAGTGTTTCACCAGCAAACTGGCCAGTGGCCTTTAAACCGATGACACTGTCTGAACTCACTGACGGGGCGGTAAATAAGGGGCGTTCAGGATCGGTTAAATCTAATTCAACGGCTTGGTTAGAAAAGTAACACCACTCTATCTCATCAACAATTTGCTCATTGATACGAGCTACCCTGAGGCTGACCCCATTACCTTGGACAACTTGGTGGTCACTGTTGATATTTAATTGGTTAATTGCACTGCCTGCTGTAATTGAGACAGTTTCGCTGAGGTCTATTTGTGGGCCTGACACATCAGCAGTAAAACTGTAGTTGCCAGAACTCGGAATAATAAATGATAAAACAGGACTATTTTCTGAACTAAGCGAGACGTCAGGGCCTGATGTTTGTTGCCATTGATAGGTAAGACCAGCTGAATCGTGATTGTTAATATTTGCAATGACTGTGGCAGATTGCCCCGCAGAATAACTTTGCTCAATATTGAAGTTTAAATCAGACGTTGTGTCGACTATTGTCAGGCCAGAACTTGTGTCACAGGTATTAATTGGTAAAGCATTATCTGGTGTAGTTTGACCATCACTGGACGAGTCACTTGAGCTGCCGCCACAGGCACTTAACATTACAGTTGCAATCACTAAACTGCTCATTGCAAATTTTTTTGTGGCCCCTTGATAAGGTTTTTGAATCGCGGCCTCAGCTGAAATACGCTTGTTAAACAAAGTCTTCATACACAATCTCCGTTGCTTAGCACTATACTCAATCAAATGACTGACATTTCACTATAACATGTGAATACTTGTACAAAAAGAATGAATTAACGACCCGTTAACAGCAATGTGGTAATGATTTTACACCAGATAAAATGAAAAAAGCGCCATCAGGCGCTTTTTAGTGCTGTATTAATGAGACTAATCTGTTTTAGATTTCTTTTTTAAACCTAAGCCCAGTTCTCTACCGCGCATACGTGCGTAATATGGAAATCCTATTAACAAGGCACTGATTAACACTGATTCTATTAATGCAAAATAAAGGGCGTCCTCAGTGATATACACTAAGGTTAAGCCATGTAATAAATATAAACACAGAATAAAACTGGCCCAAGCATAGGTGTAAGGATTACCCGTTAATATGCCTTTGATAGGTAATAATAATGGGACGATCCACAGTAGACTAAATGCCATTGAGTATTCGCCGGTAAAGCCTTGTTGGATAAACCATCCAGAAAGCAACATGAGTAATGCAACATAACCTACTCGGCATAACTGAAACAAAGTGTGTGTTGTCATTTTAGGGCTCATAAAATCGCTAAGACGTTTTCTGGAGGACGACCGATAGCCGCTTTGTTGTTAGCTAGCGCAATGGGTCTTTCAATTAGCTTTGGCGTAGTAATCATCGCTTGGACTAACTGAGCATCTGTTAATGACTCGTCTGCTAAGTTCTGTTCTTTGTATTCTGTTTCTTTAGTGCGCATTAGCTCTCGTGGCGAGATAGCTAATAAGCTTAAAATCTGGTTAATGTCTTCAGCAGTAGGCACCGTCTTCAAGTATTCAACAATGGTAACCTTGGCATGGTTTTCTTCGAGTAATGCCAGTGTTTGACGGCTTTTTGAGCAGCGAGGGTTATGGTAAAGCGTTACGTTTGTCATAGGATCACTTCTTGTCTTTATTTTGGCGACAGTTTATCAAACTTTGAATCAGATGGTTAGCCACATCAAGGTGATGTGGCTAATTTGAGATTGAATAAGCTGAGCTGTTATTTTAATGCGTCTAAAGACCGCTTAGCTTGTCTAAATTGACGTATACGCGCTTCAATTCTAGCAATTTGTAACGTTTGGCCTTCAGAGTGACGGTAAGCATAATTGAGTTGATCAATTGCACCATCATAATTTGCTGCAAGTGCCATAGCTTCTGCATTACTGTAATGCTCAAGCGCCTTATTACCCAGTTTACGGTAAGCTTGAGTCATAATTTGATAAGGTAATACGTTCTGTTTATCTAAGAAAATTAAATCTTCTAATAACGGAATGGCATTGCGCGGCTGGTCTGCTTCAACATAGATATTGGCTAAGTTAGCCGCAATCACTAATGACGTTGGTTTTAATCGATGATGATGTTTTAACAGCTCGATAGCCGCATCGTAATCGTCTTTTTGCGCCAGTAAATCTGTTTTAGTATCGATAAAAAACAGATTGTTTGGGTCGCCTGCTAATAACTCATCAATAATCTTTTCAGATTCTTCAAACTTCTTGGTTCTGAATAAAGCTAAAGCTTTGCCGTACAATGCAGCACTTTTAAAGGTATAGCTTTTTTTGTTTAGTTGTTTGTCAAACAAAGAAATCGCAGCCTGATCGCTATAACTTGAAAATCTAACCTGGATACGGGCTTTAGCTAACTGGTAATTAAGTTGATCAGGTATATAACGATTAGGATATTGTGTGGCGCGGTTTCTTGCATCAGTAATACGCGACTCAGGTAATGGGTGAGTCAGTAGCATTTGTGGCGGTGTAGTAGTAAAACGGTATCGAATGGCTAATTTTTGGAAAAAGTCAGATGCACCATTTGGATCAAACCCTGCATCAGCTAGGATTTGCATACCAATTCTATCTGCTTCACGTTCATGTAAACGGGTGAAGTTGATTCTCGCTTGGGTTGATAAAGCTTGAGTCGTTGCAAGCGCAGCCATACCGGCTTGTGGCGCGGCAATGGTCAACAAAATAGCACCTAGCATACCAACGATAGTTGCTGTTGAACTCTTATCTTGTGCTTCTAGTGAGCGCGCTAAATGTCGTTGAGTAACGTGAGTAATTTCGTGGGCAAGCACTGATGCGAGTTCACTTTCAGTGTCAGCGTGCAGAAATAACCCTGTATGAACGCCGACATGGCCACCGAAGAAGGCAAATGCGTTAATTTCATCATTTCTTAATAGAAAGAAATAGAAGGGGGTTTTAACCCCTGTGGCATGAGCTACCAATTTGTTACCTAATTCAGATAAGTATTGATTCAATACAGGGTCGCTTATAACCGGCGCAGATGAACGAATGACCCGCATGTAAGCATCGCCGTACACCATTTCTTTTTCAAGACTAAAAGTGTTAACAGCAGCCGTACCGAGGTCTGGAAGGTCATTATTCGCGAAGCTTTTAGCAACACCAGCCGTGAGTAATAAACTAACCGCTGTGGTTACGACGCCTTTAGAAAACTGAGAAAACGATAATTTGCGCAAATGAAACCTTTATTATAATTATTTCAATAGGGTGGCGAGCAAAGTTAAAGCAACACTATAACGGTATCGCTTGTGGTTTATTGTCCTTGCTAGGATAATAGCCATAGAATGTGTAAAGCAAGTTCATAATGAAATTTATTGATTTAACTGCTCATCAATGTCCCTATCCCTTGGTGCAAACTAAATTAGCATTAAAAAAGATGCAACCAGGTGAAACGTTGGCAATTAGTATCTCTGACTCCGGTTCACGTCGAGATGTTCCGCTATTTTTAAAAAAATTTGGTTATCAAGTTCAAATAACTGAGGATAATGACAATTCAATGTCATTGGCCATCACAAAGCTTAACAATATATAAGTATAATTATATCTATCTACTGAGGTAGAATCCGATAATAACAACCACAACTGTGATTTCTTTTTAGGTAACACAATGCTCTCATTTTTAAGCGATTGGTATAAAGCCAGATTCAGTGATCCCCACGCGATTACATTATTGTTTATTTTACTTGGGATTGGATTATTACTGTATTTTGCTGGCGGTTTGTTAGCGCCTTTATTAGTGGCGTTAGTTTTAGCGTTTTTACTAGAATGGCCTGTAGCGCAAATCGCGCGTTTTGGTATTAACCGCACTTTAGGTGCATCGTTAATATTAGTCTTGTTTATTGGTCTGATGGTCTTAGTTGCTTTTGGACTCGTTCCCAGCCTTTGGCGACAGGGGATTGCTTTAGCGACAGATTTACCGCAAATGATTGATACAGGTATGCAATCGCTAGTATCTTTTAGTGAAAACTATCCGCAATACATTAGTATCGAACAAATTGATGCAATGGTTGTTGAACTTAAAAAACTGGTCGACACTCAGCATCTTTTAGATATCGGTAAGCAATTATTAGGCTTTTCTGCATCATTACTCGTGTTAATGGTTTACGTGATTTTAGTGCCTTTATTGGTGTTCTTTTTCTTAAAGGATAAAGAGCAATTGATTAAGAGCAGTAAACGTTTCTTTCCTAACAACCGCGACTTAGCAAGAAAAGTTTGGTTTGAAATGGACCAGCAAATCTTCAATTATATTCGTGGTAAAGTCATTGAAATTGTCATTGTAGGTACAGTCAGCTACATCTTTTTTGCGTTAATGGGATTAAGGTATTCTGCGCTACTTGGCGTGCTAACAGGGCTTTCAGTACTTATTCCTTATGTAGGTGCAACATTGGCGACTTTACCTATTGCCCTGGTGGCCTTTGTGCAATGGGGAGTCAGCCCTGAGTTTGGCTATGTGATGATTGGTTATGGTGTCATTCAGGCATTAGACGGCAACGTGTTGGTGCCAATTCTATTTTCTGATGCTGTAGATTTACATCCAGTGTTAATCATTGCCGCAGTACTAGTATTTGGTGGCCTGTGGGGCGTATGGGGAGTCTTTTTTGCAATCCCACTGGCGTCATTAGTCAAAGCTGTTATTAACGCCTGGCCTGATAGTCAGCAAGTTTCAATCGATAAATAGAATGAATGTATCACCTTTTGCATAGTATAAACTTTGTTTTACAAAGAGGTTAATATGAGAGCTTTTATATTTTTTTCACTAGTTGTTTTATTCCTTTCTTCTGCCCAAGCTAATACAGGGCACCGATTAGGAGGGGATATCTATTTCCCTGAAAACACTCTTTATAGTTTTGAATACGCAATTAAATATTTACAAGCTAGTGATAAGTTCCACTATGCAGAATTTGATGTTCAAGAATCTAAAGATGGCTATCCAGTTGTTTTTCATGATGTTAAGAATATTGCGAGAATTGTTCCTGATAATGATTATAATTGGACCATTCTTAGTCGATTTAAAGACGGTGAGACATTAAAAAATCTAAGGATTTCAGATTTGTACCTTGATGAAATAGTTAGGTTAAAATTAGAAAATAATGCAAGGATTCCTGAGCTAATTGATGTTTTAAATGCAGCTGTTGATTTAGGCCTAAATAAACCCATTCTTGTCGAAATTAAGTCGCTGAAAACGGATGATTGTAGGCAAAAAACCATAGATACAGTTGCCAACTATAAAAATAAGTTAGATATCAACTTCTTGGCCTTTAAAAGTTCATTTAACAAATCATTCCCAGATAAAATCCGTTGGGGTGCTGAATTTCAAAAGCACAATCTAAAGGTTTTTACTGCTAAAAAAGCAAAAAAATCAAAGAATGACTTAACTAAAACAGTGCCAATAGCGTCTTTAAACTGGAATTTTTTAACTTTGGTTAATGAAACTGTATTTATAAAAAATAAATCTACGAGGGTAATTCAATTCCCATTTGCTTTCGAAAGTCGAGATGATAAAAACTATGCACTTAATATTGGTATAAAGCATGGCTTAGACGACTATGGTGATAAAGGTTTGTATGTACATATATTAGATAAAAACAAAAACTTGCTGTCTTCATTTTTCTCTAAAGAAAAAACTTGGAAATGGAAAACACTGAATAATTTAAATACAGATGAATATATTGTTTCCATTGAAGATAAGGATACAAGTTTCATTAACAAGTCCCCTGGTAACAAAGCTCAGATAAAAGTTAACCTAGTGGAGATGTAATTAAATTCTATGTAAATATATTTTATTAGCTAAGTTGTTTAGCTAAAAAAGAGACTCAATTGAGTCTCTTTTTTATTGCAAATATTATGAATTACTTGTCTTTTAAATCACTGTTATCTGATGTTTTCTCTGCGGTATGTTTATCGCTGGTAGCGTTATTTTTATCGTCAGGTTTTTTAGGATCGCCAAATTGAGGCATTTTAAATTTAGCGCTATATTTTAATACCGCTAAATTACTGGCAATGATGCCAACAACTAAGATAATAATAATCCATACTTCTATACCTGATAAATCCATGTCTACCTCAATAAATTACCAACAAGTTTAATCAACAGCTAAACGTTGCTCACATTTTCGAATATCTTCAGGTGTATCAACTTCTGGTGAATCAAAAGCACTGATAGCAACTTTAATTTTATGACCGTATTCTAGTGCACGCAGCTGTTCTAACTTTTCTAAATCTTCTAAACGACCCAAAGGTAACTTAGCAAAAGCATTGACGAAACGACGAGTATAAGCATAAACGCCAAGGTGCTTATAAACTGGGAAGTCATCCGTATCACGACCGAATGGAATACACGAGCGTGAAAAATACAATGCATTAAACTCATTATCGAAAACCATCTTAACGTGCAGAGGATCGTCACGTTCTTGCTTATCAATGATTTCAAAGCCTAAAGTTGCCATTTCAAACTCACCTGGGTGACGCTCAAAAAGACTGATAATTTGTTCAATTGAAATAGGGTCAATAAGTGGCTGATCACCTTGAAGGTTTATCACCAAATCATCATCTGCTAAACCAAGTTGGCTAATCGCATCGTTTATTCGATCGGTACCAGAGGCCGCGTCAGGGCTCGTCATGACAACTTGACCACCAAATGACTCTACCGCTTCTTTAATTCGCTCATCATCTGTAGCAACATAAATATTATCTAATCCTTTAGCTAATGAAGCACGTTCGAAAACGTGTTGGATCATTGGCTTACCATTAATAGGTGCTAGGGGTTTGCCTGGAAAGCGGCTAGAACCATATCTAGCAGGGATTAAAAGAGTAACTTTCATCAATAAACCTACTTATCTTAAAACGATAAACAAAAGGGCTCTAAAGAGCCCTTAAAGATAGCTTTTAGGGCTAAATTATATGCGACGGAATAACTTAGTTAGCATTTCATCGGTAACTTTTTCTTCCCAGCCCGCGCCGTAAACATTGTCCCATAATGGGCCCATGCTCTTGGTCACAGCAACCATCTTAGCAATAGTTTCATCTGGTAAATCTTTACAGATGTTTTTTGGCAACGTGATGTTATGAACTCCCATCATTTTACGGAATTCTTTAACGCCTTCAGGGTAAAACTCTTCAAGTACGTCAAATGCCAAACAGTTGCCGATACCGTGATGGTAACCCAACACGTAACCTAAACCATATGATACAGCGTGACAGGCACCTACTTGGCTGTAAGCGATACTCATGCCGCCCATGTATGATGCCATCATTAGCTTGTCATCTTTTTCTTCGTGATTATCAACGAAGACTTCACGACATAAATCCATAGACTTTTCAGCAAATGCTTTAGCAAATTCGTTTAGGTATGTACCTTCTAATGACTCAACACAGTGGATGTAACAATCCATACCTGTGTAGAACCACTGATCAGTCGGTACGCCAGCAATGAGCTCTGAATCCATGATAATTTGGTCAAATACAGTGTAATCTGAATTCAAACCAAGCTTACGAACAGGACCACAAAGTACAGCGGTGCGAGACGCTTCAGCACCTGTACCTGAAACTGTAGGGATACCAATATGGTGTACAGCAGGGTTCTTAATCAGATCCCAACCTTGGTATTCAGCACTGCCACCTTCATTAGTCAGCATTAGCGATACCGCTTTAGCTAAATCAAGGGTAGAACCACCACCAAGACCGATTACACTTACAGGAAGTTTAGTATTAAATGCTTGAACTTGTTCAGTTAGGGCATCAACTTGCTTCGTTGTAGGTTCATCATCAACATTGACGTAGATTAATAAATCATGGGCTTTAGCAGGTACACGACCAGCTAAAGGCTTATCTTGGTGTACGTCATCAACTAGAAATACGACGAAGTCATTTTCAACTTTGCGTTCTTCAGCTAGTACGTCATCTAATTGTGCAAATGATCCGCGACCAAAAATCATTTTTGGTACACATTTGAAATTTTTGAAACTCATTACAACTTCTCCGTTGAGATTAGTACTGTAAAAAGTACTATCGCGCCAATGTGATAAATGGCGCGATAGAAATAATCGGGTTAATTAAGCAAAAGCACGCTTGATGTTTTCAATACGCTGCGCTATTTCTTCTTCTGTCCAAGACAGTTTGATTAACATTGAAATAGTCCGGCTCATGATGGCATCAGACTTAGGTGTTTCAACCTTAGTGTAATCTGGACGATCTTGAATTAATGTGATCGGCAATGCAGCAGGAGACTTAAGCTCTTGGATATGCTTCCAATTATTCAGGTAATGCCAGTTGTTAACATACCAGTAAAAACAACCATCTACGCCGTTTTCAGCTAATTTTTTGTTTATTTCTACTGTGCGTTCTTCAGTCGGCATTAAGAACGTTAAGAAACCAGCTGAATCACCCTCTGGATCAGGGATTTCACGGAAAGTTACTTCTGGAATATCTGCCATAGCATCTTTGATCAGCTTTTTATTGGTACGCTGAATATCAATGATTTTGTCTAGCTTACGTAATTGAGCAAGACCCATTGCTGAGTTCATTTCAGAAATACGGAAGTTTAGCCCCATAATAGGGTGGCCTTCAGCGCCGCGGTCATTACCTACATGGTCATGGCCGTGATCTGAGAACATATGCGCGTGGTTATAAATGGTTTCGTTGTTAGTCATGATCGCGCCGCCTTCACCACAAGTGATGGTTTTAACAGAATCAAATGAGTAACAACCAACGTCACCAATGGTACCTAGTGCTTGACCTTTATAGCTGCCACCAATAGCTTGGCAAGCATCTTCTAAGATCACTAAGTTGTGCTTTTTACATACCGCTAAAATTTCATCCATTTTAGCCATAGAACCACACATGTGAACAAGATTAATTGCTTTAGTACGTGGAGTAATTGCAGCTTCAATGCCTTCTGGAGATAGACAAAGTGTTTCATCAATCTCAGCAAAAATTGGCACAGCGCCGGCCATAAATACGGCTTCTACAGACGCAACAAAGGTAAACGGAGGAACGATAACTTCATCACCAGCACCGATACCAGCTGCAGCCATAGCCGTTTGTAATGCGGCGGTGCCACTAGAAACAAGATGTGCATGCTTAGCATTCATCTTTTCGCAAAGAAGGGCTTCCATCTCACGAGTCTTCCAACGATCATTACGCATGTGATCGAAGTTATAACGAAAGGTAAAACCATTTTCCATCACATCAGCGACTTCTTGCTTTTCCTCTGGACCAAATAATTCAAAACCTGGCATGGAAATTATCTCCTAAAAAATGCAGTGCGCGAGGTCGCGCTAAATAAACCCGAAGATTATAACTGGGTTAGGGCGTTAATTGCATTAACTATATGACCTTTCGTTGTGATTGTATGGTCGTTACAGTGCTTTATATTCATTAATCGCTAATTTTTATGTAAAGCAGACTAAACAAAGCGCTATAACTGTTTCTATATATGAGATAAAAACAACAAAACCCACATATAAGGTGGGCTTTGTTATTTGCTTATTTCAGCATGAATGGCTTATTAATTTTAGTTAATAAGCATTATTCATCTGTATTTTTGTCATTATTATTTGCATGTTCGCTGAAGACTGTTACGTCTAGATCGGTTAATAAGCCGTTGTTGATACCGTAAATCCAACCGTGGATTGCGACTTCTTGACCACGATCCCATGCATCTTGCACGATAGAGGTGCTAGTAACATTAGCCACTTGCTCCATGACATTCAGCTCACATAAGCGATCAAACCGCTGTTGTTCATCAAGTTGCTCTAAATCTGAACGGTGGATGCGGTAAATATCTTTTAAATGGCCAAGCCAGTTATCAATAAGACCGAATCGCTCTTTAGTCATTGACGCTTTGACACCACCGCAACCATAGTGACCAACTACCATAATGTGTTTTACTTTTAATACTTCAACAGCATATTGGATGACCGACAAACAATTTAAATCAGTATGGATAACCATATTGGCAATGTTGCGATGAACAAACACTTCACCTGGCATTAAATCAATAATTTGATTTGATGGTACGCGGCTGTCAGAGCAACCAATCCACAAATATTCTGGATTCTGTTGTTCTGCCAGTTGCTTGAAGAAATCAGGGTCTTCTTCGTTTATACGCTCAGCCCAGCGGCGATTGTTATCAAATAGAGGCTTAAGTAATTTCATTTATTGTTATAGACCCAAATAAAAGTGAAAGATGTAGAGTGTATTTTGATCAGCTATTTAGCTGATGTTCATCATTTTCAAGAGTATATCAGCAAATTCGATTATGCTGGTCTATCCATTTAATTTATTAAATTGAAATCATTTCACCCTTAACGGAGAAATGATTCCAAGGTTTGATTCACTTTTTCTGCTTGTTCAATATTTGAAAAGTGACCGCTATTAGCAATTTGAAGCAAACGGCTTCCTGTAATGCAGTCTTGCATTAAATAAGCTTCTAGCATTGTGCGTAATTGGTTTTGCTCTCCAATCATAATCAAACAAGGCAGTGAGAATTGCTCTACTAATTCAAGGGTGTCACGCTTATAGAAAGCCAGCGGACTGAATAAGGCGAGTTGCTCTATTTGTGTGGGCGACAAATGAATTAACTTGCTAATGAAAGCTGATTTAGCCGTTGATGTTTGTGAATTAACAAAGAACATATCAGCAATGGTGTTTGCTAGTTGCTCATGACATTGCTTCTGTTCACTGATTTGATCGACCCATGCTTGGTATTTTGCGCAATTCACTTGCGGTTCAAAGCCAATAAAACTATTCGCCATGACTAGTTTTGATATCTGAGCAGGCTTTGCAAGTACCATTTCAGCAGCAATCGCGCTACCCGTACCATTACCGATCACACAACATTGATGCACATTTAAATAATCAAGTAATGATAAACAATGTTCAGCGATCGTAATAAGAGATGTTGTACCCGTTGGCATTGAATCTGACTGTCCATGGCTCCACAAATCAACACTAATACAGCGATAGTTTTCAGAAAGTTGAGCGATCTGTGGTTGCCACATCGTGTTGTCAGCTAAAAAACCATGTACAAAAAATAGAACAGGTCCTTGTCCTACATCAGTGAAATGAAGACGTTGATTGTCGATGCTAAAGCTGTTTGATTTTGGTTGAGTCATGGAGGTCTCTAAAACATTAAAATTAAAAAATCGTAAAACTGATTGAGTCAAAGTGCTTATGATAAATAACCGTTATTACTTTGAATACGAGTCTACTATCTATTACAGATTAGGTTTCTCTAGAAGGTTATTTGAGCACTTGTTACTTGTTACTTGATTTGGGCACGCTTGCGACATAAAAAACATAATGCTCGACTAATTTGTCGAGTTGTTTAAGTAGGGCTGATTGTAAAGTGATTTCAGCCTGTGACAAGAGAAGTCTTAATGATTCGGCTCGATATTGTGATAAAAACAACGAAGACTCAGGATAGTAACTGATATGCCAAGCCTCAGGGCTAACACCACTTTGGTCAGGCTGATAAGGTAAGTAGAAACCGAAGCGGGCAGCGTTATCAACTAACCACTGGGCTAATAAGGCGCATGGACCATTGTCTATGTACTCTGCAGTGACTAACTGTAGCTCTGCTTTACTGATGTTATTGGCATCAAATACATCGATATCAGTTCCCCAATGATGCCGTGATGCACCTGGAAGAGCAGACCAACATAATATTGCATCCACTAATTGCTCATCGGTTAAATTGGCAGAATCTACAGGGATATTATTGATATCAAGTAACGGCCGCTTTCCTTGTGCCTTACCATCCCAAATGGCCATTTGACGTTCAAAGTTACGATAAGCAGAACAAATTTGAATATTAATACCGTCACTTTGCGCTTGTTGCTGCATTTTTTTAAACGCAGTAGCAGTCGCTGAGGTCAGTAAAAACTGTTCAAATTGAACAAGGTGTGTCTCATCCAACCCATAAAGGGCTGGATGAGCTATTTCAGTCAGTTGAGCCTTAGATAATTGCTCTATTTGACGAGTTACTCGCAAAGTAGCTTTTCCAATATAGATTCATAGCATAAGGCTAGAATTTCTAAATCAGAGATTTTCACACACTCATTTATTTTATGAATAGTGGCATTGACTGGGCCAAGCTCAATCACTTGTGCACCGGTTGGCGCGATAAAACGCCCATCAGATGTACCACCTGAAGTTTGCGGGTCAGTTTCATATCCGGTGACATCTAAAATAGCGGCTTTTGTCGCCTCTAATAAAGGCCCATCTCCAGTTAGAAATGGCAAGCCATTAAATACCCAATCAATATCATAATCTAAACCATGGGCATCAAGAATATTAAGGACGCGTTTTATTAGCTCATCTGCAGTCACTTCAGTTGAATATCTGAAGTTAAACATCACCTGTAAATCACCAGGGATCACATTTGATGCGCCAGTGCCGCCATTGATATTAGCAATTTGAAAGCTGGTTGGTGGAAAAAACTCGTTACCATTATCCCAATGCATTTGAGCAAGCTCTGCTAAAGCAGGAGAGGCTTTGTGGATAGGGTTATCAGCTAGGTGTGGATAGGCAACATGGCCTTGGATCCCTTTAACCGTTAAATTCCCCGTTAAACTACCACGTCGGCCATTTTTAACCACATCACCCAGTTTATGAGTTGATGAAGGCTCACCGACTAATGACCAAGTGATTTTTTCATTACGGGCCTCGAGCGTGTCAATGACTCGCGTTGTACCATTAATAAATGGTCCTTCTTCATCACTGGTGATAAGAAATGCAATTGAGCCTTTATGGTCTGGATGCTTAGCTACAAAGCGTTCAGTGGCAACGACCATCGCCGCTAAAGAACCTTTCATATCAGCGGCACCGCGACCATGAATATAATCATCTATGACGGTAGGTTCAAATGGCGGAGTATGCCACTTGCTTAAATCGCCCGTTGGCACAACATCGGTGTGGCCAGCAAAACAAAATACTGGGCTTTCAGTGCCGCGTCTTGCCCACATATTAGTGGTGTCATCAAACACCATTGATTCAATGTTAAACCCTGCGGTTGCCAGTCTGTCAGCCATCAGCTTTTGACAGCCCTCATCAAGTGGAGTGACAGATGGACGAGAGAGTAAATCTTTTGTGAGCGCTAATACTTCTTGTGTCATTACTTAAACCACGCTTGGTAATCGGCAGCTTTAAAGCCAATAAGAATTTGATTGTCTTGAACAAGCACAGGACGTTTGATTAATGTTGGAAACTCCACCATTAATTGTAATGCTTTTTCTTTGGTAATATCAGCTTTTTGATCATCGGTTAGATTTCTAAAACTGGTGCTGCGTTTGTTAAATAGCAATTCCCAGTCTGCAAGTTCAAACCATTGATTAATGATGTCAGCGTTGATCCCTTGTTCACGAAAATCATGAAATGTGAAAGCTTGCTCATCAGCTTCTAACCATTTACGTGCTTTTCGAACGGTATCGCAGTTTTTAATGCCATAAATAACGCTATTACTCATTGTGGTCTTATTTCCTTGGATCTTGTTATTGTGATTTAACCAACTCTGTTTTAATCATTACTTGTTTACAGTTGACTTAAATCCCATTGAAAATTGTAAGGTTTTGCTAAATTTTTTACGCTTATTTTATAAAGCTTTTTACTTATATTGGTTACTTAACTCTTTGTTAGTTAAAGCTCTACAGTAAAGATGACATCTTTACCTGCAGTGACTTGTCCTTGTGCTTTTACTAGGTATTGCACATCTTCCATATTGGCCAGTACTACAGGGGTCAACAAACTCTCAACTTGATCGGTTAAGTAGTCTAAGTCAAATTGCAAAATTGGATCGCCCACTTTCACTTGCTGTCCTTCTTCGGCCAAACGTTTAAAACCGTTACCACGAAGTTCAACCGTACCCACACCAAAATGAACAAACAGCTCTAGCCCTTGATGAGACTCAATACTGAATGCGTGATTGGTTTCAAATATTTTTCCTATGGTGCCATCAATTGGTGCTAAAATCAGCTTGCCTGTTGGGTTGATAGCTAATCCATCACCGACAATCTTTTCTGCGAAAACAACGTCGGGGACTTGTTCAATTTCTACTAGGTCGCCAGAAACAGGAGCATAAATTTCGATACCGCCAGTTAAAGCGGGTTGTCCTGAAATAAGTCGGCGTATACGGCTTAAAAATCCCATGAGATATAGCCTCTTTTTATAATGTTTTTATGGTTTTATTCTAGTGTTGTCTGATTTTTTTATAAACAATAAATATTGAAAAATACTAAATAAAGTCAAATTAACTGAATAACTGGTTTAATTGTTCTATGTGACTAAAGCCTAAAGCTTGCTGTGCTTGTCGGTAAAATTGCTGATATTGGCCATTACAGATAGTGGCCTTAACGTCTAATAAGCTTGCGGTGTTAACACTTAGCTCATCAATTCCTAGACCGACCAATAAGCTAATTAGTTTCGTATCACTGGCTAATTCCCCACACAAACACACTTTGATTTGATGAATTTTACAGGTATCAACGGCCATCTTTATCAAGCGGATCATTGCAGGAGAGACGGGAGGGTAATCTTTTACAAGTTCAGGATTCCCCCTGTCAGCGGCTAAGGTATATTGAGTTAAGTCATTGCTACCAATACTAATAAAGTCTAACTTAGGTAAAAGGTGAGGTAAGTTAAGTACCGCTGCAGGTGTTTCAACCATGATACCAACATTGAGCTCTCCAAAGCCTTTTTCTTCTTCTACAAGTTGTTGCTTACACCAATCAATGAGTTCAAAAGCTTGTTCTAGCTCTTCTATTTGGTTCACCATTGGAAATAATAAACGGATTCGACCATGGTTTGCGGCGCGCAGTACAGCTTTAATTTGTGTAGTAAATAACGTTTGATGTTGAAGGCTGTAGCGGATCCCACGAACGCCCAATGCTGGGTTATCTTCGTATTGTTGACTCAAGCAAGGAATTTCTTTATCTGCGCCGATATCAAACGTACGAATAGTGAGGACTTTTCCATTGAGGCTATGTAATGCATCACAATATTGTTGATATTGTTGTTTTTCATTGGGAACAGAATCAACTTGCATCAATAGAAACTCAGTTCTGAACAGTCCAATACCCGCAGCGCCGCTGTGCTCAATTTGGGTAATGTCATTCATGCTACTGACATTGGCAAGTAAACAAACAGGGTGTCCATCACGGGTAACACTGGGCTTATCGACGTATTGTAATAATGCATCACGTCGTTTTGATTCCTGCTCTGATTTCTGCTGTAGAAGCTGCTGAGTATCAGGCGCTGGATTGATATGAAGCTCACCACTAATCGCATCGAGAATTAACGGGCTACCATCTAGAATATCATGAGTATTGAACTGGCAACTGAGTAAAGCTGGTATGCCTGCCGCTTTGGCTAAAATGGCAGTGTGACTGGTTAACCCACCCGTTTGAAGCACGATACCTTTAATTTTATTTAACGGAATGGTAGCAAATTCAGCAGGTGTAATGTCTTCAGCCAGTAAAATACTGTTGTCGGTAAGCTTTGAAACATCCCATTGCAAGGTGCCGTTAACGGCTGACATTAGTCGCTTGCCTAAACAAAGCACGTCATTGCTTCGATTAGCCATGTAAGGATCGTCGAGTTGGGCTAACTCTTCAGCATGCTGTGCAAAAATTCGTTCAACTGAAA
Source organism: Shewanella sp. 10N.286.51.B7 (assembly GCF_002873615.1). Classification (NCBI taxonomy): domain Bacteria; kingdom Pseudomonadati; phylum Pseudomonadota; class Gammaproteobacteria; order Alteromonadales; family Shewanellaceae; genus Shewanella; species Shewanella sp. 10N.286.51.B7. The sequence goes on along the minus strand of NZ_MCUF01000012.1, from coordinate 52,619 downwards.
CGACCGCAGAAAATCTAAAACGGGTAATATAATTTTTGAGCTGCTCAGCTAAATCATCATCTTCGAGCAGCATGATATCAGCATCAATTAAATGAAAATGCTCACTATCGGGTTCTATCTGTGTTTGGCAATGGCTCAAATGACTGGTTAGAAAGCGAATGGCTTTCGTGGCTTTTTTACACTCTTTAGCAATGTCGGCAACAGGAAGTAAACGGTAATCTACCGTTTGATTATGCAGGTTAATATGAACTGCTTGACCGAATGCAATTCCGGGGGAAACAACAATACCTGTTACTGCCATAAGCCTTCCTGTTAGCTAAGTGTGATGAGTAATTCAGAGACAGTTTCTACTGCTTTTTCAGCCTGTTCTCCGTCAGCAAATACCTTAACAGATTGACCTTGATATAACCCTAATGTTTGTAATTTAAACAAACTTTTGGCACTTGCTTGTTTACCATTACATTCGACAATGACGTCGCAGTCAAAGTTTTTTGCGGCTTTGACTAATAAAGCTGCTGGGCGGGTGTGGATTCCGTGGGGTGCAATAATGGTAACGGTTTTTTCGTACATCTAAGCTAACTCGTTCATAAATAATAGTCAGAATAATACCGTAAACCATGGATTGCTAACAGTGAGTTTATGTTATTACTGAGCTTTGGAAGTTAAATATGATTCATCTAGCGAAGCAGTATGCGTGAGCAAAATCACTCACGCATAAAAACTGAACAAAATTAGAGAGGTAAGATTAGTTAGTTTTGAATTGACTTAAATTTTCAGTAACGCTCTGGCTAATGGTTTGCAGTGATTGCGCTGCTTCAGAGTTCGTTTCGTTGGTTCTGACTGCAATTTCAGTTAACTCAGAAATAGTGGTGATATTGCGGTTGATTTCTTCGGTAACTTGAGACTGTTCTTCTGTTGCACTCGCCAGCTGGGTATTCATGTCACTGATATTAGCAATGACGGCTAAAATTTCAGTCATCGCTTCTTGTGACCGAATCGCTTTAGTTTGTAACTGAATAGATTGTTCTTGGGTTTCAGTGTTGCTCTTAATCACGAGTTCGACGCCATCGTGAATATTAGTAATGATTTTATTGATCTCATTGGTTGAAGCCTGTGTGCGAGTGGCAAGGGCCCTAACTTCATCAGCAACAACTGCGAACCCGCGGCCATATTCTCCAGCACGTGCCGCTTCAATTGCTGCGTTCAACGCCAGTAAGTTGGTTTGATCAGCAATTCCGCCAATAGTGTCTAAGATTGAACTGATTTCAACTGATGATTTGCCTAAGTCATGGGTGACATTTTCTGCATTTTTTAGCTCAGTGACTAATAAATCCGTTTCGTGTACGGTTTCTTGCATAAAGGCATGTGACTGCTGAGCTTGCTGTTTCACATTGTTGGCGCCATCAGCAGCTTGATAAGTGTTTTGCGCCATATCATGGGTTGTTGCAAGCATTTGATTGACTGCTGTGGCAACACTTTGGGTTTCACTGTGGATTAATTCTGCGCTTTGATTTGACTCTTCAACGGCTACTAAAAGCTGCTGCGCATCAGTATCAAGTTCTTTTCCCAGTGGTTTTAATTCTGAGACTACAGACGCAATTTTTATGACGAAATCATTGAATGCATCAGCCATTTTAGCTACTTCATCTTTACCGCTATTATCTAAACGCTTTGACAAATCGCCTTCGCCTTTTGCGATGTCTTCCATTGCTGCAATAGCAGCGTTAATCGGCGATGTGATAGAAATATTCAGTAGTACAAAAAAGCCAAAGATAGGAATAGAAATCAGCATCATGATGATCAGGTAATTAATCACCACACTGCCCATGCTGTCTATGACATCACTGGAATTGCCATGCGCAATAATAGTCCAACCCCATTCAGGGTAGTATTCCGAACCCGCTAAAATCGTTTCTACACTATTCGTTGATGATAAATTGCCTTGGTATTCAGATTGGCCTTTGGTCATTCTTCTAGCATTACTGACAAGCTCTATCAAAGGCTTCGTTCCGTCAGCAGCAATATAACTGTCAGATGAACGTCCTTCTAACATGGTATTTTCAGGGAAACTGATAATGACGTTATTTTGGTCAACAACAATGTAAGATTCATTCGTGCCATAACGTAAATCTGCTATTACTGATAAGGCTTGTTGTTTTATTTCTTCTGCATCAGTTTGTTGATTACTTTGGCGGGCTAATGCATTGAGAAGGGAAGTCGCGGTGGACACTTGCGCTTCAATTTGAACCTTCTTTTGATTGATGAGGTTGTTGTACTGTTCATTAATAGAAAAACTGGCAAAACATACGGTTCCTATTGCCGCGAGCGCTAACATTATGATGAGACGTTTCAAGATAGTTAATTGTCTGAGGAAGGCGATCATAGGTACTCTTTAAAATTTTTCAGCGATGTATTTTGCAAATATAGACAGTTTTAGTTCTAGAAAGAACATCTTATTAGTAGAAGTGTGATCAGCTGATATAAATTTACAAAATGATACATATAGTGAGTGTTTTCAAGCACTATGACCAACTTTAGAAAAGCTTAACTATCAAACTGTTAACACGAAGTATGTTATGTGTGTTTTTTATTTTTGCTAATGAGTTGTTTTGGCTTTGATTTATTATTCGATAAGCCTCAGAATGAAGGAAAAGTAAAACTAGGTAATATATTGTTATGAATTCAGTCCAAATTGTTACAACAGATGACATCCTACTCAAGTTATGTCATTCCGTTTCCCACGTTCTTTCAAGCACCAGTGACAGCCAAGTGACCCATGCTGGTATGGTGCAGAATATTACTCGTACTTGTTTAAAGCCAGACTTAGGTTGCTTTTCGATATTTGACGGTGGTTTTTCTGGCTTAGTAGTTATCAATTTTTCAAAAGAAGCCGCCATAGAGATTTATCGCAGATACATGATTAACATGGGAATGCCTGAATCTGAGCTCGCTTTTTCACACACATCTGATGATGTTGGAAACGTGATGGGTGAGTTGATGAATCAAATACTGGGTGATTTCATCAAAACAATTTCAAAAGAATTACAAACATCAATCAGCCAAAGTCAGCCAAAAATGTTAACCATCAATAAAGAGTTAACGATATCGATTGATACTAATTTAGATGAAGCAGTATCAAGAAGAGTGTCATTTAAAACAGCTGATAATCATATATTTTATCTAGAGTTTGCCATGGATAAAACAGAGTTCATTATGCTGAAAGAGTTTGAATTAGATGAAGAATTTGATCCTGATTCATTGATTGAAGCACATGGCAGTAACAATCAATCTAAAACGGCGACTAAAAAAGATGCGCCAGTCATAGTTGCAGACGATGCTGATGATTTATTGAATGAGTTAGGTTTATAAATTAAAACGGTGAAAACTGTCGTTATTTTAGGTATAAACAAGGTGTGAGTACCTAAAATAACTATAAAAAGGCCTGATGCTAATATGACATCTAAAGCTACTTCCATCGACATCGCTTACCGAGCCGGTGTTTCGCAATCGACGGTTTCTCGCGCATTGAGAAATAGTCCCTTAGTTAACCTCGAAACAAGGCAACGAATTCAAGCCATTGCCAAAGAGCTTAATTACAAAGTCGATAAAAACGCCAGCAATTTACGGACTCAAAATAGCCACACTTTGGCGTTGTTGATCTGTGAAGATCCCACTAATGATGAATCATTAATTAACCCATTTTTCCTGTCTATGCTTGGCTCGATAACCAGAGCAACCGCTCAGCAGGGTTATGACTTATTGGTTTCTTTTCAGCAACTATCCAGTGATTGGCATGCTGACTATGAGGATAGTAATAAGGCCGATGGCATCATATTACTGGGCTACGGTGACTATGTAGATTATGAACATAAGTTACAAAAATTATTAGAGCAAAATACCCATTTCATCATTTGGGGCGCTGAGCATAACAATAAAGAAGTGCTCTCCATTGGTTGTGACAACCATCAAGGCGGCGTGATAGCCACTGAACATATTATATCGCTTGGATTGAATAAAATTGCTTTTTTAGGCGATGCATCTGAACACAGCCCTGAATTTCGAGACCGCTATTTAGGTCATGCAGAGGTGTTGAAAAAAGTGGGTATTAAACTGAATAAAAAATGTCAGTTTGATGCTATCAGTACCGAAAGTTCAGGCTTTGATGCTGCAATGAAATTATTGGATAGTGGCCATGAGTTTGACTCTATCTTCGCTGCCAGTGACTTGATTGCTATTGGAGCAATTCGTGCACTTAAAAAACGCGGTGTTAGAGTGCCAGAAGATATTGCTGTCGTAGGTTATGATGACATCCCAGTCGCAAGCTTTGCTAATCCATCTCTCACCACGGTTAAGCAAAATACTAAACTTGCTGGTGAAATTTTAGTTGAAAGTTTATTAAAGCTCATACGCGGAAAAGAAGTGGGGCCACAGCTGATACCTACCAATATGGTTGTAAGACATTCTTGCGGCAGCAACCCAGAGGCAGACAATTAGATTTTTGTTGTAATAAATTGATATCTATTAATTGGATTTACATGGTCATGCCAATATATAAAGCCGATTACCTTTAAAAGTGACGGCTTTGTTTGCATCGATATGAAGTGATGGTTTATCCAGTTAAATAACCTTAACTTCATGACTACTTTGTAATGAGAGTTAACCTTAGTCATTATGGATAATGCTTTGAATCAAGATACTATACGCCCAAATAGAGTTAACACTTTACACCTTCATTTATCGATATATCTTGGTTTAAACCGTCTCGTATACAAAACTAAATTATTGATAGCGTTTATCCTATTAAGCCTCATTTCCTTTCAAGTTAAATCGCAAGATTTAGAGCCTCGCAGTTATACCAATATCCCGATCGACATGCATTTTATGGCAGCAGGCTATCTGCACTCTGAAGGCGCATTGTCTCCATCTCCATCTGTTCCTTTAAAAGATGCTCATCTAACATTGGATGCAGCAGTGTTAGGTTATGCCCATTCATTTGGCTTAGCAGGCAATTCTTCAAAATTTGATATGTCATTATCGCGTATCTGCATGAAAGGGTCTGCTGATTATCAAAATGAAATTGTGACAGCTGATCGTTGTGGCTATGGCGATCCTAAAGTGAGGTTAACATGGAACTTTTACGGTGCTCCAGCGGTTGAAGCAAAAGATTTTGCAAAGTATCAGCAAGGCTTAGTCATCGGTAGCAGTTTACAGGTTAGCCTTCCCATTGGTACTTATGACGAAACTAAGTTAATCAATGCTGGAGCCAACCAATGGGTCTTTAGACCAGGCATAGGAATGTCCTATCGCATTGGTGATTGGTATTACAGTGCAATGACATCGATTCGTTTATACAGTGATAATGATGAATTTTATAATCAAGTGCAGCTAAGCAAGCAAGCCCAATATACTTTTCAGGGGCATATTATTTACAGTATTGCACGTGGACAATGGCTGTCGTTAAGTGGCAACTACTTCATCGGTGGTGAAACCAGTAAAAATGGTATTGATGCTGATGATGACCAAAAAAATTCACGATTTGGATTAACATATTCATTAGCATTTAATCGTCATCACAGTATGAAATTGTATGCGAGCACAGGTGTAATAACCCGCATCGGCAATGATTTTGATACCTTAGGCTTAGTATGGCAGTACGCCTTTTAACACGCGTACAAAGCAATGAAGCAAAATGATAATAATTAACCGTTAACAAGGAAAGCATATGGCTGGTGCAAGTTTACTAATGTTGTTGGATGATATCGCTGCAATATTAGATGATGTTGCTGCTATGAGTAAAATTGCTGCAAGAAAGACTGCAGGGGTGTTAGGTGATGATTTAGCCCTCAATGCTCAGCAAGTCTCAGGTGTTGCATCAGAACGTGAATTACCGGTTGTTTGGGCTGTAGCGAAAGGCTCATTCATGAATAAATTAATCCTTGTACCAGCAGCCTTATTAATTAGTGCATTTATGCCGTGGGCGATTACGCCTTTGTTGATGTTTGGCGGGCTTTTTTTATGTTTTGAAGGATTCGAGAAAATTCATCACTCCTATATTCACCGAAAAGATAAAAAGTCCGAAATATCAGAAAAAGAAATTATCCAGAAGTCTGAGCAAGACATTAAGGCGTTTGAGAAGAAAAAGGTCAAAGGCGCAATCAGAACTGATTTTGTTTTATCTGCTGAGATTATTGCGATTAGTTTAGGTGTAGTCGCACAAAGCAGTTTGTTAAGCCAGTTTCTTACCTTAAGCGTGATTGCGATCATTATGACTGTTGGGGTATATGGTTTGGTGGCGGGTATCGTCAAAATTGATGACTTGGGACTTTATCTAACTCAACGAAAAGGTGAAGGGCCGCTGGTTGCCGTTTGGCATAAAATAGGTTTTGGTTTGCTAACTTCAGCGCCTTATTTAATGAAAGGGTTAACGATTGTGGGCACGATTGCCATGTTTATGGTGGGGGGCGGTATTCTCACTCATGGCATTCATGCCATAAGTGCTCAGATTACCAATATTGCCCTCATGGTGAGTGACATAGCTTATTTAGGTGGATTACTAGCAGCGCTCACGCCGAGTCTGTTAAATGCGATATTTGGCGTAATAGCAGGGGCAATTGCAGTCATGACGATGACTGCAATAACAAAACTCAGAAATTAATAAAAAGCTTGGCTTGAGTTTACAGGCTCAGCCGTGAGCCTTTATATTGGATTGAGCAAGAACTTCTTGGCCGTCATAACAACAGCTGCCTTTGAACTGCTTTGCTTTGTACATGTATTGGTCTGCTCGCTTAATTAAACTGTCTCTTGATCTGGCTTGAAAAGGAAAATAACTGACTCCCATACTTGTCGTAATTGACAATTTATTACCATTAAAATCAATCGGTTGGCTTACTGAGTCAAGAATTGATTGCGCTTTGTGACCGATTTGATCAAAATCTTCAATAGTCCCTAAACAGACTAAAAACTCATCGCCGCCAAGGCGGCCAACAATATCAGCTTTACGGGTACATTCTTGTAAACGCTGAGCCACTTGCTGTAATACCGTATCACCCGCATCGTGACCTATTGAATCGTTAATAATTTTAAAGTTATCGATATCGAGAAAAAATAAAGCCACTTTACTACCTGATATATGGGCATCATTAATCACGTTATCTAAGTCTCTTTCTAGTGCTCTGCGATTCATTAAGCCTGTTAAATGATCTTTTTCAGATAACACTAACAGTTGTTGTTTTTGCTTTTCCAGTTCACTGGTTTGTCTGTTCACTTCTTGTTCTAATTCTTGTTTTGAAACCATAGTGGTTTCAAGCTTTTTGGTCATCTGATTAAAAAATGAAGCGAGCAAGCGAAACTCTTCATCTAAGTTTTTAGCATCTATTTTATGATTTATTTCTCCTTTTGAGAGTGCATGAATCCCTAATTTCATTCTATTGAAACCAATTTTAAAGCGTTGGTATATCGAGAAGTTCATCGCCAACACTATAATTGCAGCTAAGATCAACCCAAGGGAGGAGTACAACATGACAGATGTAATTGCGATTTGATTACTGTCTAAAGTTGTTTGATTTAAATAAGCGACTTCTTCTGACATGTTCTCAATCAATATATTATATCGGTAGCGTAATAATTGCTGAGCTTGAGTGACATGGCTATTTCCTGAGGTGCTAGATTGTGATGAAAGGGCTTGCTCTTGTGTTAGCAAAGATCCCATATCGCCAGTTAACTTTTGAAGGTTAAACAAACTCTGTGTGTAGATGTTTTGTGTTATTAACAACTGAGATAAAGATTCATGAGATAAAACGACTTGTTGTAAACTGGCTTGATCTTGCCGTTGCGAAAACAACCACAACTGGCTACGTAAGGCATCAATATTCTCCTGTAAATCTGAAAAATAGCGCAGCGTCTCAGTGGTTTTATGTTGAGCAGAGTGGATTTTTAAAAATGAAAAACTGAGCAACAAGGTAAAAATAAAACTAATGCAGAGCAGAATAATCAGTTTTCCATTAATGGACTTTACCATGATACTTCCTTGGAACTTTTTGCTTGTTCAAATGGCTGTTTGTAAATGACATCACGAAACTCTGGCTCTTTACCTTTGACTAAGCCCTGTTGCTTAGCCCAGTGGGATTGGGTTTGTAAACTCGACAAAAGTGAGTTGCCAATAGACAACCTAAAAATATAATCATTCCATGACCATTTTATCTGATTTAGCGGAACATCTAAGTGTTTGGCCACTATCACCATAGCTGTCTCAGGGTGTTGATTAATCCATTGAATTGCTTGTTCCAGTACATCAATGATGACAGCAGTTTGAGCTGTTTTCGTTGATGACGATGGGCTAAAATACGATTTTTTGGATATTAGGTTAAAACTGAGCTGATAAATCCCCTGAATGCCTAGATTGGTTATCGTATTATTGGTCAGCATTTTTACTTGATATCCGTATGGCTCCCATATTGAAATAGCATCGACTTGACGGGTGATTAAAGCATCGACCAACGCTTTTGGTGAAAGGTAGACTTTTTCGATATCGCGCTTATTACCTCCTTGAGCAACCAATAAAGTATCGAAATAATATTCACTGGCACTGCCTTTGACGATGCCGACTTTTCTAAGGTTATTGTTGCTATTGCTATTGCTATTGCTATTGCTATTGCTATTGCTATTGCTCTCTGCACTGATTGATGAGCTTTCTTTAATCGTTAAATTTTCATTAAGAGTTAATAACTTTAAATCGTTTGAAGACTGCACAAAACTGGTTAGTAAGGCGATGTCATGGGTTTGATAGCTTTTAAACATCACTACAGATTCTGAAGCCGTTGCAAAATCAACCTGATCGTTAATTAACGCTTCACTGCACTCAACGCCGCCAAAACACGCTATAAGTTCAACATCAAGGTTTGCTTTTTCGAATAATGATAAGTGTTCAGCAATAATAAATGGCGCACTGAGTGGGGTTTGTGAAACGCCAATTTTGAAGGGGTTTTCTTCAGTTTGAGTTGCCACTTTTGTGGGTGATAGCAGGAGTATTAGTGAAAGGGTGACACAGCTAATGAAAAGGATGGCCAACTTGATAGAACCTTTATTTTTTCTAACGTTATTGAGCAGGCTGTTCAAAGTCCGATCCTTAGACAAATTATTCACTTAAGGTTAATTCTAGATTAAGTATTAATTTTTGTAGGGTTATTTAGTTAATATTTTTAGTATTGATATCAATAGCGTTAAAAACAACTGTCTAAGTGCTTAATACAATGTCATTTGAAAAGCATAAAAAAGGCCACTTAAAGTGGCCTTTACTGACGTCTTAACAAGACTAGTTACATCGTATTACAGCAAGAGTAATACTCAAGATTACTGGTTTAGTTTTTCTGCAACTACAGGGTAGAAGTCCCAAACTGCTTTATCAGTCATAGAACGTACGAGTTTAACGTACTCAGCATGCGTCCAAGCAAGTGGTGTCGCCGAGTTAGTGCCTTGGCCCATTTCATAGTTGTATCGTGTTGAGTTACCCACACCATCCCAAGCTTGCTCTGGTAGCATTAATCCTTCATTAGCAAAGGTTTCCATACCTTGAACGTATGTATTGATCAACTGCTGATGCACTTCAGGTGTCAAGGTGTCGGTAGATTTTGCTAATGCGAGTTCATAATGTCCGCGTTCACCAGTAAAGAAAGGCCATACACGACCACGTTGATCTTCGGTATTGCCTTTCTCTGCATAACTTAGACCCGTGGTGATATCTTCACCGTAACCATCATTACCATAGCGTCTATAACCAGGTATTTTGCTGCCATCTTTAGCGGTAAACTCATACTTAACTCGCAAGTTATGCTCAAGTTCAGTGTCATCAATTAGCATCACACTATTTTGAATGACGCTGTCGTTAGCATTCTTAACGCCATATCGGACTAACTCTAAGAAACCACCATCCAAAATAGTACGCTGATCTAACCCTGGCTTACCATTGTTATCCAGTAGCTTGTCATCATTATTCGGATTACCATTTGGACTAATACGCACATAATAAGGCTTATTGTCTTTCGCTAATTCACCGTTATTAGTGACCATGGTGCTTTCAAGACTGGCTTCAAGTTTCTTAGCAATAGCTAAGTATTCTTCGGCTTCGCCATCTTTAGCAAGTTTGCCTAAATCACTCGCAGCAACGAGCCCGGCAATGACTGCCGCTGTGGTTGAAGGTGAGAATCCAGCTTGTTCTTCCCAGCGTTCTTGTTGAGTACTTGGCGGGATAATTTCGGTGTTATTCCAGTCGAGTTTCACTTTGCCGCCTGTGACTAAAAACTCTGCCGCAGGTTTTAACATTTCTTGATACCACTGAGTAATTTCGGTATCGGTTAACACGCCAGCTTGCCATAATTTCCAACCCAACATGATTGGCATGGCGGTTTGGTCTAGTTGTACTCCGACCCATTCAATCTCGCCATCCACATGGGTTTTTTGTAAGAACCAACCAGGGGTACCGACGTATTCAGGTGTTTGTTGACTGACCTGAACCTTTTTCAAGTATTCAAAGGCTACTTTTGGTGTTTCAGTATCGCCCATCGCAAGAAATGCCATTGCGCATTGATAGAAATCACGCGGCCATACAGCTTTATAACCAGTACTACCAACTTTTGCCGAAACTGAGTCGCCCCAAGGGTTTGATAGCGAAGCGATTAAAGCTCCTGCATGGGTTTTATCTTCCTGGGCTTTTAGTACAAGTGCGCTGGTATAGAGAAGTTGTCCATCATCTGTTGTGTTTGCGCTCATTGCATTAATTGCAGGTAGTGAGGCTAAATAATCTTTCCAACCTGTGTGTTTGTCGTCGCCCAAATAGGCGCTTAAGACTTTGTCATAACCCGTCGCTAATGTTGCATCTGTATTGGCTAAACTGCTTTGCTTACCAGCGCCAAAACCGATGGCTACATTCATCTCAAGGGTATTACTGCCTTGAGCTTTATTGAGGGTTGGATATTGCGCTGTAAGGGCAACGTTACCCGCTGAAGCTTTATCGGCGCTAGTACTGCTATACAGACTATCTAACTTTCCATTGTCTTTTAAATCACTTAAACCATCAGATGTGCCGACAAAACCAGCACTCGCTTGGGTGAAAGCAACATCAGATTTAATCGTCATCACTGATGATTCAGCCTTATCGGTGAATGCAACTAATGCTTGTTCTTCAATGACTGCAATGTCATTTGCGCCGCTGTTATCAATATGAGGGTTAGCGTAAAGGTGGGGGGTAATGCCATCTGCATAGGCAGTAAAAATAACTTTCATCATCATACTGTCGCGGTTTGGATCAGTAAAAAAGTGCTTTTCTATTTGATATTGGCCATTTTTAGCTTTGTTAGTCACTTTGTAAGCTAATGAAAGTGGACGTCCTTGCTCATCTTGATGAAGATATTCAATGGTACTGATTGTGTCTTCTTTTTCTGTATCAACAAAACCTTCACCCGTTACGATGAATTGCATTTCTTTAAGCTGCGCATTATGGATCATGCCATACATGGTTTCAGTTAAAATACCTTGTGCTAACGAGAACCATACTTTACTGACAGGGTTTTCTGCACTGCTTTGATATTGGCCATCGACATAAGGTTCATAAGAAGTACCAATACCCGTCTTACCTGAGAATGCCCAAGTAGGATCGATACCAGGTGCACCAGGTGCAATGCTGTTTGTTGTCGTTGTTATTTCTTTAGCCTTGCTAGTACCTGTGTCGGTAGTACTGGTATCAGAGCATGCGGTTAACGCAAAGATTGAAGCACCTATGACCGCAGCATTGACTGCATGAGCGATGACTGACTTTTTATGTGTAGTCTTGTGTAATACGGTTTTCATTTATGACTATCCCCAAATTAAATTTTTATTTTTATCAAACTGTTATTAACTTATTTGTAATTAGCGAACGTTATTACTAGCAAGTTCAGCTATTTAACTTCTGATTTTTTGAATTTGTATCGTTAGTTTTATTAAACATCGCTGCTAGGTTGGTCAACAAATAGCACTGCAACACCGGCAATAATCATAAATACACCACCCGTTATTAATGCGAAAATTGGCTGACCGTCAAACAAGGTTTTTAAAATCACGCCTAATACACTGGCAGCAAGTAGCTGGGGAATAACGATAAAGAAGTTAAAAATCCCCATGAATACGCCCATTTTTTTCGGTGGTAAAATCCCCGATAACATTGCATAAGGAACTGAAAGAATTGATGCCCACGCGATACCAACCCCAATCATTGGGATCCATAACAAAGCCGGATCTGTAATAAAGAAGAAGCTGATTAAACCAAGCCCACCTAAGGTAAGGTTAATGGTGTGAGCAAAACGAATACCGACGGCTTTAGCTAAGAAGGGAATGGCAATCGCGGCTAATGCAGCAAAGCCATTATAAGAGGCAAATAACATCCCAACCCAATCAGCACCATCATTGTATGCTTTGGTTAATACATCTGATGTGCCGTAATGGTATGAGGTCACGGCTGAGGTGGTATAAATCCACATTGCAAATAGGGCAAACCAAGAGAAAAATTGCACAATCGCCAGTTGATGCATGGCTTTGGGCATATGAAATAAATCATCTACCACATTAAAAACCATTCCGAGTGACTCTCGTTCTGCAATGTTGGTGCTCGTCACTTTTTTGAGTGCCATTGAGCAGTAAAGCTGAAGTGGACCAAAAGTGAAAATACCTATGGTGAGAATATACAGTTGTTTGTCCAAGTCAAAACCCATGACCAGGCCGGTTGCGATAGCGCCAACAGCCATCCATAAAAGCGCCGCAAATTGATACTGGCCAGCAGTGCGCGAGCGTTGTTCGTCTGAGGTTTCTTTTCCGCTTTGGGCTTCATCTTGAGCTTGAAAAGCACTGATTTCTTCTGGTGAGTATTCTTTTGAAGAGATTACAGTCCAGCCAACAGCAAGAAATAGCACCGCGCCACCAAAGTAAAATGCATAGCGAACTGAGTCGGCTATTTGTCCTTCAGGTGCAGTATTCGCGACGTCAAAAAAATTGGTTAAAATATAAGGTAGGGCAGAAGCAACAACGGCACCAATACCGATAAAGAAACTCTGCATTGCATAGCCTTGTGTGCGTTGGCTTTTTGGCAGGTTATCGCCTACAAATGCTCGAAAGGGCTCCATAGCAATATTAATTGATGCATCCATAATCCATAGCATGCCAGCAGCAACCCAAAGTACGGGTGAGTGCGGCATGATGAATAAGGCTAGTGTGGTACAGATTGCACCGATGAGAAAGTAAGGACGACGTCGCCCAAGACCATTCCATGTATTATCACTTAAGTACCCAATAATAGGTTGTACAATAAGGCCCGTAAGGGGAGCTGCAATCCATAGAATTGGTATTTCGTCTATTTCTGCGCCTAAGGTTTGAAATATGCGACTGACGTTGGCGTTTTGTAACGCAAAACCAAATTGGATCCCCAAAAATCCGAAGCACATGTTAAAAATTTGCCAGAAGCTTAATTCCGGTTGTTGACGACGCTGGATCTGTGTAGAAGCCTGAGGCTGGTTATTATTATCGACAGACATGATTATTCCTTTATCTTCCATTTTAAATGGCTCGTTCAGCATCAAGGCTGAATTCTTATTTTACTAGTGGCTATCGCTAGGTGCTTAATACGTCTGATAAAACGATAGTTAAAAAAATGGCGAATACTCATCTCCCTTAGACGGGTATTCGCCAAAGACCTCGTATTGATATCTTCGGTTGATAATGAAGTTATCAAAGGTACTCAAAACCTGACACAATCCGATGAAGGTGATGTGTCAGTAACGACCTAGCCCAATCCATCCCCACAAGCAGAGGAAGAAATTTAGCAGGTTTTATATTAGCCTTGAGGCGGAATTTGGCACAACTCATTACATACGTATTCATCATTTATGCACAACGAAAAGTGATCATACTTGTAACAGGTAGGCAGCAGTATTGGTGCTGGCATTGTATTTAAGAATGAAATATAAGGCACTGTAAATGAAGAAAAACCTGAAGGCAATGAAGACATTGCACAACAGGCTTTTGGGGGAGATTGTTAAATTAATTGGTTGGTTAGACAATATAACGAGTAAAGCATTGATAACGGGTTTAACTAACTATGCAACCTAGCCAGCGATGTAAACTAGCAAGCGATGTAAACGTAAGTCATGAGCCTAATCCAAATCACAAAGCTTTGAAGCGAATCGCTGTGCCGCCACTGCTAGCAAGTGATAAGCTCAATTCACCTTTTGCGGTGACAGTCTTGGTTTCAATCACATAATCATAGGGATTGGTTTCCCAATTCGCTTTATCACCATCACGATAAATTTGCGCTTGATATTGTTTATCTGCTCCTAAGAAATCGAGTTTAATGACGACTTTACGTGGACTTTCGTCTGTCAGTGCACCGAGATACCAATCTTCTGATGCACGGTCTTTGCGGGCAAAGGCGACATAATCACCGATTTCACCCGCTACAGCGATACTCTCACTCCAATCCGTGGGTACATCCTGAATAAACTGAAATGCATCTAATCTTTCTACATAATTTCTTGGTAAATCAGCGGCCATTTGAATCGGGCTGTATAACACCACATACAAGGCTAATTGTTTTGTAAGGGTGGTTTGTACGCGGTTCACTGCATCTAAGCCTTTAGGAGCTAAGTCGAAAATACCAGGAGTGAAATCCATTGGGCCTGACAACATACGGGTATATGGCAAAATAGCGGTATGTTCTGGATTGTTAGGCGGTGTGCCCCAAGCATTAAACTCTTGTCCACGGGCACCTTCTCTGGCAATCCAGTTTGGATAAGTACGACGAAGACCAGTATCTTTTACTGGTTCATGAGTATTGATACTGATCCCGCGTTTAGCGGCCTCAGTGACGCTATGGAGGTATTCGTTCACCATAAACTGACCATCGTGCCATTCGTGGCGAGTTATACCATTTTCGTCGATACGCTTAATATCGCCGCCATCAGCAACGTAACCTGTTTTAATTTGAGTCACATCGTGCTTTTTATACAGGTCGTAAGCGTCGCTCATCTGGTTACGGTAGTTGGTAACTGAACCAGAGGTTTCATGGTGACCAATTAATCGCACATTTTTGCTCGCACCATATTCATTTACTGCGTCGATATCAAAATCATCATAGGGCTTAGTAAAGCTGAAAACATCGCCATTATGAAACCAGCTACCATCCCAACCGATATTCCAGCCCTCGACCAACACGCCATCAAAGCCATATTTGGCGGCAAAGTCCATATAGCGTTTAGTCTCGCTGGTGGTAGCGCCATGTTTGTCACCCGATCCCCAAGTGTTCTCATTTAAATGCATGCCCCACCAAATACCAACATATTTTCCTGGTTGTACCCAAGAGACATCACCGAGTTTATTGGGCTCGTTAAGGTTGAGGATTAAATCTGAATTGAGCAAGCCTGTCGCTTTATCGGCTATTTGAATCGTACGCCATGGGGTGGTAAATCCGGGTGCTGTTTTAACTAATATACCGTCAGACCATGGGGTTAAATCAGCTTTTAATGTGCCGTCTCTGCGTTGATCTAGCACCATAGCTGCGTAATCGGTTAAGGCGGCTTCATGAATACTTAAATGGGTGCCACTCTTTAATTTGTATGTGAATGGTGTATGTGCGCGGTCGACCTTATTAACACTTGTGGTGTTATATAAATATTCGTAACGGTTCCAACCACGCCCAGGGATCCACCAAGCTGTTGCATTATGGGCATCAGGTACTGAAAATTCAGTGAGCTCGTTAATTATATTAAGCGATGTAACATCGGCGAGAGAGGCTTGTTTAGGGACGGTATATCTAAAGCCAATACCGTCATCAAAGGTTTTAAATTCAAGCGTAAACTCATAGGTGCCATTTGAAAATGTTGTGGTGAGTTTATTGTGCTGATCAAGTACCCATTCTCGTTCGCCCCAGGGCTGCTGCCAACGGGTAGAGGATGACTCAATATCAGATGACTTAATTTCAAAACCGCTGCCGAATTCCCCCAAAGACTGAAATACCAAACCTAAACGTGAATTTAATACAGCATCTTGGCCATTAAAGCTGACTTTATACTCTGGTCTATCACCATCATCAGTAAGGCTGACAAGAATTTTTTTATCAGGCGAGCTGACGGTTACAGTTTGGGCATGTACATGAGTATGGATTGTAAAGAGTGTTAGGGCGCTCAATGTCGTTAGTAGAGCTCGCTTACAGTTGATGTTTGATGTAATTGAATGCTGCTTGTTATTTGAAGCGAATAACATTGTGACTCCATTTTATTATTTGTATTTCCTTAACCCATAGTAGAGCTGTTAATTATTCAGCTGCAATTTGTTACATACGTATTCAATTCAATTGTCATAAATTGGTTGAATTTATTTTTACGTTTATAAAATATATTTGAAATGAGAAGTATTTGTAATTAGGTGTTTAATTGAAAATTGAGAAATAAATTACTAGTTGTATCGTTGTTTATTTGGTACTGAAAATGCCTCTTAGATACAGGTGTTAATGTGTTTGATTGCGCTCGCTGTAATTGTTTCAAAAAGTGGCTGTTAAATTTAGATTTTGCAAGTGCGCCTTGCAGTAATAGCAATTGTGATAGTGTTAAAAGTGCAGCTAAATCTATGACTTACCTATGTTTTATAATTTAAACTTCTATTTGCTGAAAGTATGATTTGGTATTGTTCCTTTACATAAAAAAAAAGGAAATACCATGGTGATGAACAGACGTAGCTTTTTAAAAGGCAGTAGCGCATTTGCATTTTCCGCAAGTATTATGGGGTGTTCTAGTAGTGATGATGACACGACTGAACCGCCAGTAATTGAGCCTCCAACACCTGAACCAGATGGTGTATTTCATACAACTTGTCCGCGAAACTGTGGTGATAGATGTAGCTTAATGATATCGACAAAAGATGGCGTTGCTGTTGCAGTAAATGGCGATCCAACTCACCCAGTTACAGCAGGTACTCCTTGCGTTAAAGGCCATGCTTATCTGCAATCAATTTATAGTCCTGATAGAATTCAACAGCCAATGAAGCGAGTAGGTCCAAGAGGACCAGGTGCAACATTTGAACCGATTACGTGGGAAGAAGCGAATACGCAAATTGCCGCCAAGTTAAATGAAATTATTGCAGCTCATACTGGTAATGCGATCCTACCTTATACCTATTCTGGATATAGCGGGATCGGCGCGACATCAGGTGCTAACCGATTTTTTAACCGTATCGCTAGCCGAAAATTAGAAAGAAACATTTGTGCTAGTGCCGGTTATTCTGGCATGAGTTCAATCTTAGGTGAGTTTTCTGGTCCAAGCCCTGAAGATTACGTCAACACTAAGTGTTTTGTCTCTTGGGGTACCAATGAGCAAGCAACCAATATCCATCATCTTAAATTCATTAACCAAGCGCGTGATAATGGCGCTAAAATTTTAGTGGTTAACCCTGCAAGAACACCTCTTGCATCTCAAGCAGATGTTTGGTTACAACCTACCGCAGGTACTGATGCAACCTTAGTTATTGGCATTTCGAAAGTATTGGTTGAAGAAGGCCTGCACGATACTGGCTTTATCGAATCTTACACTCAAGATTACGAAGCGTTATTAGCTCGTCTTGAAGAGTTTACGCATGAAGACATTGAGTTAGAAACCGGTGTAAGTAAAGCTGAATACCAAGAGTTTGCACGCGCTTATGCAGGTGCATCATGTGCGATGATCCGCATTGGTTATGGCTTACAGCGTACTTTAAACGGTGGTCGTATGGTGAAAGCTATCCCTACTATTGCAGCATTAACCGGTAATATTGGTAAAGTGGGTGCGGGCGTTGTTTACTTAAATACCCAAGCTGGTGGCATGTATGATTGGGGCTATGCTGGTGGCGGTTCATTAACACCTGAAGGCGCAGTAAGGGATACGGTCAGTATCAATGAAATCGGTAAATCATTATTACCAGAAGATTATCAACATGAAGACGGACAATATGGGCCATTAGCTTACGATGAGCCTTGTGACCCAATTAAAGCCATGATTGTTTATTCAAGTAATCCAATGGCGATTGCACCCGATGTTGATTTAATTGAAACAGGCTTAATGCGAGATGACTTGTTTTTAGTTGGTATCGATTTATTCCAAACGGACACCATGGATTATGTTGATTATCTTCTGCCAACATCAAGCTACATTGAGCAAGTGAACATGATCGATAGCTATCAATGTTACTACGCTAAGCACAGTACCAAAGCGATTATGCCTCTGTATGAGTCAAAACCCGATACCATCATTTTCCAAGAACTTGCTAAGGCAATGGGTTACAGCGACCCTGAGTTTAGTGAAAGCATGGATGACATTATGCGCGGGACTTGGAAAGGCAATATTAGCTACGATGAGCTATGCGAACAAAATTGGGATAGCCCAATTGTGCCATATCCATTCAGAAAAGATTACGACTTCCCAACACCAAGTGGCAAAATTGAATTTAAAGATACCAGTGGTACTTATTTTGACCCAGAAAAATTCAATCCTGTCATTGATACTGGCACCCCTGAATCGAATGATTTTGCTACAAAAGGGATGACGGATGAAGAAAAAGCGCGTGAATTCCGCTTATTAACCCCAGCTCACCCTAAAATGAGTAACTCTCAATGGGCTAACATCAAATTCATTGCGGGTACATTCCCTCAGCACACTGTGTATATCAATCCGAGTGACGCAGCAGCAAAAGGCATTAATGATGGCGATCAAGTCATATTGACGGCTACGCGTTATGAAAACCGTACCGCATCAATTCAGTTTGTAGCCAGAGTAGAGCCAATGACGGCAGTGGGTACTGTGTTTGCTTGGAAAAACAGTTGGAAAAAACTGAATGAGAATGGAAGCGGGAGTGCAGTTAACCAACTAACAAACAGTGAGTTAACTGACATGAATAATGGTTCATCTTTCCATGCTACTCGTGTTGATATTGCACCAGCGTAATCCAATTCATTAAGGAATAAATCAATGACTGAACAAAAATGTTTTGTATTTCGTCAAGAAAACTGTGTAGGTTGTGACGCATGTACAGTTGCCTGCCAAGCAGGTAAAGATATGAATGAATTCATTACGCTACGTGATGTAAGCCAAGGTGAGAAACCGAATAATCAAGGACGAGATGTCGCTGTGTTCTTAAGCCAATCTTGTCACCATTGCGAAGAGCCAGTATGTGTCGCAAAATGTCCTGCTGGCGCTATGTTTAAACGTGATGATGGGATTGTTTATATCGATGATGCAACATGTATTGGTTGTGGCATGTGTAAAATGTCATGTCCATATGATGCCCCTAAAGTAGACCCTGGGCGGGGGATTCTATCTAAGTGTGATATGTGTAAAGACAAACTTGATGCTGGTGAAAAGCCTTTTTGTGTATCGGGTTGTCCAGTACAAGTACTTGATGTTATGGATCTCAGTGAGGCGATGGCGTTACCAGGTGCAAGTTTATCAGGTGATGGACATTCAGACTTAGGGACTGGGCCAACCACAGTATTTATTAAATTAAGAGAATAAGAACATCAAATTTATATAAGCCTAAAGTATAATTTCTTTAGGCCTATATTTAATAAGTGATAATAAAAAGCCAGCTGATGCTGGCTTTTTATTTAGGTAAGTGTAATTAAGATAACTCTTATAAAGTCGTAGTTATATGATTAATATTTTTATAAAATTTAATGCATTATAACAAGTCATTAATTAGTATTACGCTATACAGTGAAGCGAGTATTACGACGTTGATTGACATTTCTTATATGTTTATCCCAGTTATTAGCTACTTGAATAACAGAACTTGCATGGTCTAATAACGCTTGGTTGTGTGATAAATCAATATTTAAAGCATACCCTCTTGCTAAGGCAATGATAGAGTAATCTGTTTTAGTCATGGTTTGCTGGTTAACGCTATTATTGATTAGCATACTGAAACCAGAAAAAAATGCGCCTAATAACTCTGCTTCAGTTAACGTTTTAGGTAAGGGCTCGATTCGTCTAAAGTCAGTGATAACAAGGCTTGCTAGTTTTCTGCTAATGTCATCGATAGACTTTGCTGGGTTAGATGATGATTTCCAAATAGGGTCATTCATCAAGCTTTTTTCTATTGCGCTAGCTAACTCTGCTGCGCGCCATCTTTCTTTAAAACTCATCACTAACATAAATCTACCTAACATGTTTAATAGCAATCATATAATCATACGAGTTATTGATAAATAGAATGATGATCTAAGTCACTGTATTAAATAAATCGTACTAATTGTTTTATATAAATTGGAACGTATCACAGATATAAATAATAACCTGAAATACTATGAAGGTAAGTAAATAATAAGGAAATAACATGACTAATGCTGATAACGTTAAATCTAAGGCGTTAATGTTTAATCTTTTAGCTGAAATATTTTATAGAAACCCTGATGAAGATTTAAAGGAAACGATATCCGAACTGGATACCTCATTATTCATAACAAATAGAACTAACTCGCAAGGTCCGGTTTTAATTTTATTGAATGAGATTAAAAAGCTGGCAACTGAGCAGCCTTTAGTAGAATTAAAACAAGATTTTAATGGGTTATTTATTCGACCCAAAGGCAAGTTTGCATACCCGTGGGGCTCTGTGTATCTCAATAAGCAAAATCGTTTATTTGACTTAACGACGTTGGCATTTATGGAGTTTTGTAAGAAGTACCAGTTGAATTTTACTTTAGAACAAAATGAACCAGTGGATCATTTTAGTCTGATGCTGGTGGCTTTGATCCATTGTATGGAACTTGATGACGCTGAGGAGCATACCAGCTTAAATGACTTTAATGAGTCGTTATGTGAGCACCCAGAAGCTAATCGAACGGCAACACTGTTAAAAATGCACTTATTACCTTGGAGTGGACGTTTTCTTGAGTTAGTTAATGAACACAGTACGTCTGGCTTGTATCGCGCAGCAGCAACCTTGAGCAAGCTTTTGCTTGACGAATTGAAACAAGATTACAAGATAACCGTAGAACCTGTTCAGCTATATAAATAAGTTTGTTTGTTGATGGGGTGATAAAAAGCCAGAAGGTCATTTAGGATGACGTTCTGGCTTTTTAGTTTAATTTTTACCCTGTCTTTAAAACCAAGCATCTACTATAAAGCTTGAGGTTAAGGTTTATAAATCAACGGCTAAAACTTGCGATTCAAGTGGATTCAGTTTGATGCTGATTGTGCCAGCCGCTGCTTGATTGATACTAAGTTGTTGTGATTGCTTTTTATCGTCAAGTAAATCGACTAATTGATATTGAGCAGCAGTTAATTTGGCAGCGCTGATTAATTCAGTCGGTAGCGATAAAGTAAACGATGCTTTATCTGAAGAGCTAAAGTTTGTAACCACAATGAT
This sequence comes from Shewanella sp. 10N.286.51.B7, assembly GCF_002873615.1. Lineage (NCBI taxonomy): Bacteria > Pseudomonadati > Pseudomonadota > Gammaproteobacteria > Alteromonadales > Shewanellaceae > Shewanella > Shewanella sp. 10N.286.51.B7. The sequence goes on along the minus strand of NZ_MCUF01000012.1, from coordinate 31,214 downwards.
GAATTGTTCCTCGTTATAACGACTAAAAGCGAATGTGCTGTCATTGTATTGATTATTGGCATTGATATTGATATTGATATTGGCATTGAGACTAAGACTATCAGTTGAGCTATTAGCTTCATTTTCAGCTTGTTCACGCAAACGGTTTATACTATCTAGCTCATAATACTCGCCTGTAAGTGCTGGGGCGTTATGGCTAAGATTTAATAGGGTTTGGTAATACTGACGAAGTGACTTTTCACTTGCTGACGATTGACCGCCATCAAAGGCGCCATTGTTCATCCAGCGCTGGTGTGCTGGCACGCCCACATAATCAAAAATACTGGTTCTTGTAGCTTGTCCAAAGCCTGCATTTTCAGCGCCTTGTTCACCAACATCTTGACCAAAATATATAAGGGTTGGAGAGCGACTTATGGTTGTAGACACAACCATAGCTGGCAACGCTGCCTCTGGTGTACCAGCAAAGTCATCAGTATGAATACGTTGCTCGTCATGGTTTTCTAAAAAGTGCAGCATATGTTGTTCAATATCCATCACTTTTGCTTGATCAACCGCGATTTGTGCGGTTGATGTTTTGCCATGAATAATGTCTTTTAATGTGTCGTATAAATCGACTTTATCGTACAGATAATCCATTTTTCCTAAATGAATAAAATCGCGATAAAGGCTAGGGTTATAGACTTCAGCCAGTAAAAATGCATTAGGATTGATATGTTTAATATTACTGTTTAAGTAACTCCAAAACTCGACGGGCACCATTTCGGCCATATCATAACGAAAGCCATCAACGCCTTTAGCTAACCAATATTGTGTGATGTCTTTAAATTTGATCCAAGAATCTGGTATCTCAGCGGCATTTTGTGATTGCCAAAATGCATAGTGCTCAGTAACACTTTTGTCTGCAAAATGTTCTGGTAGAGCTGGGAAGTCGTAGCTGCCGTCTGGCTTAACACCGTAGTTTACCTTAACAGTTTCATACCAATCATTTGCATGAGGTTTAGCCAGACGGGAACCGTTACCTGTCCATTTAGCTGGTTTTTCTTCAAACATTCCATCGGCCAGAGGGTGCTGTTCACCTCCTAGCGGCTGATAGCCATTAATGGCGTCGGGTACGGCAAACTCTGAATCAACCACATAATAGAAGTTATTGTTTTTGTCGTATTCAACTTGAGTATTATCATTTTGGCCAAACTGACGATTTTTAGGTAACAGGGCTGCTTGAGTCGGATCATTTGCGTCTAATGATTGGTAATCTCTTGCTACATGATTCGGCACAATATCAATAATAACTTGCATGCCATTATCATGAGTTCGTTTGATTAATGCTTCAAATTCGGCTAAACGTTGCTGTGGGTTATCTGCTAAGTCGGGATTAACATTGTAGTAATCCTTTACTGCATAAGGTGACCCTGCACGACCTTTTACGACATCAGGGTCGTCATTACTAATACCAAATTCAGTGTAGTCATTGATTAATGCATGGTGCGGAATACCCGTATACCAAAGGTGAGTAGTGCCTAAAGATTTGATGTCTTGTAGGGCTATGTCGGTAAAGTCGCTGAATTTACCCACACCATTTTCTGCGATGGTTCCCCAAGGCTTATTTGTGGTGTTGGTATTACCGTATAAACGGGTGAAGACTTGGTACACCACGGGTTTTCCTGTCAAAGGCTCAGACATCAATTCCTTTTCAGTTTTAGCTGACGATGAAGATTCCATTAATGAATTTTCTACTGGAGTCTGCTTAGTGCAGCCGACCATGAATAATGCGGCAGCGCACATGCTTAATCTTATAATAGAAGATTTCTTGTTTGTTAATGCATTCGTGTTTTGTAATAAACTTATGCTTGGTAATAAAGTCGACATAGTTATCTCTTATGACAGCGTTATAATTTTAGTTGTTTCTGCGTTATCTCAAAGGAAAGAGATTATTTTGATAGCGTTAAGATAATGACACCTTTCTCTTTTAATGTTAGCGACTTATCTAATGAATACGAATGTTGTGAGAAGATATTTTCGCCGTTTTTATTGTCACCAATAACATCTTTAAAACGAGATAGATCCAGTTGCTGTGGCTGGTCGTTTTTATTGTAAATTATCAATACGGTTTCATCTCTATTAGCAGCTTTGTAACGTCTTGCTTGTATATAAACCCCGTCTTTAGGCACGTAGTGAGATAACGCACCTTGCTGCAGCGCTAATGAACTTTTTCGAAAATTAAGTAAGGTTTTATTAAATGCTAATGCATCTGCTTGGAGTTCAGATAAGTTTTGCTGTGTTAATACATTAACTTCATCATCTGCCCAACCGCCTGGGAAATCACCACGCACGAGACCGTCATTACGATCTTTTGTCGGGCTGGTCATCAATACTTCAGAGCCATAAAACATTTGAGGGATTCGGTTGCTGGTCATTACATATGTCATCGCCATTTTATACAATGCAATATCATCATTCATTAAACTGAAAAGGCGATTAGTGTCATGATTACCTTCAAATAACACTAGGTCGGTTGGCTTTGCATAAACCACATCATTAGCGAGCATTTCATATAAGTTTATAAAGCCGCTGCCCCAGTCTTCATTTTCTGTCAGGCTTGAAATAAGAACTTCATACAATGGAAAGTCCATCATGCTAGGTGTGTGTGATACATAGCCGTCGGCATTTTGTTTTCCTGCTTGCCAGTAGCTGACTGTAATTGGGTTATCAGTCCATTCCTCACCGACAATATTGAAGTTTGGGTATTCATCCATGATAGCTTTGGACCAACGAGTCAAAAATGCCTTGTCTGCATATGAGTAGGTGTCTTCGCGAATGCCACTTAAGCCAGCATATTCCACCCACCAAATACTGTTCTGGATAAGGTAAGTTGCCATAAATGGATCAGTTTGATTCATGTCAGGCATAGTGTCAGTGAACCAGCCATTTTCAAACTCAGCTCTATCATCGGCCATGGCGTATGGGCCTTGAACTGTGGTTCTGCGATGGCTGGTGTAGATGATGTCTTGTGGATTTTGTTGCCATTGCTTTTGGTCATTAATCCAGGTTGACGTTGGGAAGTCAGCCATCCACCGATGCCCTGAACCCATATGGTTTACAATGACATCCTTGATGATCCCAATACCAAACTGCTGTGCTTCTTCCACTAATGATTTGTATTCTTCATTACTGCCAAAGCGAGGATCTATGTTGTAAAAATCAGTGGTTGAATAACCATGGTAGGAATATTGAGCTTGGTTATTTTCTAGTAGCGGGTTTATCCATAATTGGGTGACACCTAAGTCTTGTAAATAAGGTAGCGATTTACGTATTCCCATAATATCACCGCCATGACGACCATCTTTATCGCTGCGATTGACGTTTTCAAGCATGCTAGGGTGATTATCGTTATCAGGGTTGCCATTAACGAAACGATCGGGGGTGATGAGATAAATGACATCTTTGTTGCTAAAGCCTTGTCTATCACGTGAGCCAACTTCACGAGCTTGTATTGAGTAATCAAAGCTTTGAATAAATGTGTCGTTATCATAAAGACCGAACTGCAAGGTTTGAGGTTGAGCATTTTTCAAATCAAGGTCGATGAAAAGGTGATTTGGGCTAGTTGATTGATGAGTTTGCTTTAGTTTTACACCCTGAGATTGATCTAACTTAACCTGCATTTGACTAATGCTCTCGCCATATACCAGTATTTGTAAGCTGCTATTTTCCATATCAGCCCACCATGATTCAGGTTCAACAGAAAAATTGGTAATTTCGGCAAATGAAGGAGCTGAAAACATCAAAGTAGCCAGTAGAGAATAGGTAAATTTGTTGGGTTGATAAGTCATGTTGAAACCTTTTATTCTTTTTTAATAATTACTGTTTGCTAGAGAATATCTGTTAGAAATTGCGAGTAAATTTATAAACGCTTGATGAAATCATCATGGCTTGGCATTTGATTAACAGCTGTTGCAATGATTTGCTTCACGTTAGCTAAAAACTCCTTAAGATCACTATCGGTAATATTGTTAGCAAGAGGATTATAATCATCTGGTTCAATACCTTGGCCTAGCAGCACTTGGACCCAAGCTGCCTCAGTAAAAAGCTCATCTTGGTAACGAGTAACCGTTCCAGTTGCACGAAACAATTCAATTTTTTGCTCTAATGAATCAGGTATTTGCATGTCACGACATTGTTGCCACAAATCTGGATTATTTGAAGAATTGGCTCTGTTATTGACGTGATAATGCAGGATGATGAAGTCGCGTATTTGTTCAAATTCGAGCTTTGACTGGCGGTTATATTCATCAACATTGGCTTGCTGTATGCCATTGTGGGGGAAAAATTTAGTGAGGCGGATTATTGCAGATTGAACTAGATGCAAACTTGTTGATTCAAGTGGTTCTAAAAAACCACTTGATAGGCCTATCGCGATACAGTTTTTGTGCCACTGCATTTCACGACGACCGGTTTTGAAGTTGATTTTTTTAGGTTCTGCTAATGCTTTACCATCAAGATTATCAAGTAATAATGCTTTTGCAGCCTCGTCAGATATATGTTTACTGGAATAAACCAGACCATTTCCTGTGCGATGCTGTAATGGAATACGCCATTGCCAGCCAGCATTATGAGCAATTGAGCGAGTATAAGGCACTAATGGTTCAGATCGTTCACAAGGTACGGCATAAGCACTGTCACAAGGCAGCCAATGTTGCCAATTTTCATAACCAACGTTCAATTGTTTCTCTATTAATAATGCTGCAAAACCTGAGCAATCAATAAATAAATCACCATTAATTACCTGATTATCCTTTAAGGTGACAGACTCTATGTTGCCTTGGGAATTGAGCTCAGCTGAGGTAATTAAGCCCTCAATTCGTTGTACTGATAAGTTTTCACTGTATTGTCTTAGCATCTTGGCATAAAGAGATGCATCGAAATGATAAGCGTGAGTAATCCCTGCTAATGGCGAACCTTGGATTCTATCCATAAGGTTAAATTTATTGGCTTTTGCTGTCTGATAATTTAACGAATAATCCCAAAACGATGATGGCTCTTGGGAGTGTGATGCTTGAGATTGTGACTTTTTCCAATAATGATGAAATTGGGTGTAACCAATATCTTTCCCCACATCGCCAAAGGCATGCATATAGCTGTCTTGCTCTTTACCCCAGTTCTCAAACTGTATACCGAGTTTATAACTGGCTTGAGTTTGCTTGATAAAATCGGCTTCTTTGATGCCTAAAACACTATTGAATATTTGCAGAGGAGGTATGGTCGCTTCACCAACCCCAATAGTGCCTATATCTTTAGATTCAATAAGGGTAATACTTAATTGATTTTTGAATAATTTACTGAGCATGGCAGCAGTCATCCAGCCAGAAGTCCCGCCACCTACAATTACAATGTTTTTTATTTTGTTATTTTCCATAGTAATCGCCTTAGATTAGTTATTTTAAAATATGAGTTTTCTATTTGGATTATGGATAGTCATAAAGTAAAAAAGCCCCTGTAACAGGTTACAGAGGCTTTATTGTCGTCGTTAGATTAGAACTTGTAGTTCGCACCTAACATGTAGTTACGACCATAGTTTTGGTAGTCACGTACATGACGAGCATCATCACCTGTGTAAGATGTGAAAGGCTCATTAGTTAAGTTATTCACCTGGAATAATACTGATAAGCCGTAAAGGGCATCAATACCACTTTCAGAGAAGTCATAACCCACTTGTGCATCGACTACAGTTTCAGCTTTCACGTTAACATTTTGACGAGTCAAACTGATTGCGGTGACTTCACCTAGGAAATCACTACGGTAACGAGAACTCACTCGTGCTTCAAAGCCTGAGTTTTCATAATAAACAGTCGCGTTGAATGTTTTCTCAGATAAACCTGGTAACGTTGTTGGGTCGCTATCTGGGGTTTCTTTCACTTCACTATCGTTATAAGAACCACTCATTACAGTACCAAAGCCACCTAGTACATCAGCAAATTGACCGAAATCTAATGAGAATGATGCTTCAATACCTTGAACATAACCGCCATCACCATTTTGTGGTTGCGTGACTAATCCAATTGGGTTATCACCCGGATTTTGCGGTAAAATAGTACTGAAATCAAAAGCAGATTGTTGATCATAAACGTAGTTTTCTAAGTCTTTATAGAAAACGGCAACAGCAAAGTAACCTTGATCACTGAAGTAGTTTTCGTAACTGATGTCATATTGACGTGCCATCCAAGGACGTAGTTCAACATTACCTGCGCTACCTGACCAGTTAACGCCGTCGTTAGGGTTTTCATTGTAGCTAAAGTTAACGTTTGCATTCATCTTATCCATACGAGCACGGGTAAGAGTACGTGCAGCAGCAAAGCGAAGCATTTGGCCATCTGCGATGCTTAAACCTAAGTTGATACTTGGTAACCATTCAACGTAGTCGTCACCTGCAGTGCGTGGAGTGAGAACCACTTCACCATTTTCTACAGTTGCAACAGTACCATCTGAACTTTGATCACTGTGAACCGCCTGTAGGCCGACGTTACCAGTTAATGGTAGGTCAAATATTTCAGTATCAAGGTTTGCCATGACGTATGCTGTTGAAATTTCTTCGTATACGCCCCAAGAGTTGGTCGCACGAGATAAGTCTACGTTTGCTACGTCAGTTTCTGTGTAATTTCCGTCATTATAAAAAGCTAATGAATCGTAACTTAACACATCACCCATACCGAAGAACTCAAGCGAAGTAGGGCTAAGTAAGTATTGATCCGGTACAGTCATTACATAATTAGGATCAGTGCCGTCATAACCTTTAAGCGTTAAATAGTAACCTTTATCTAGCTTGGTTTTATCACGGTCTGTACGGTTAACACCAAATTCGATACTACGTACAACACCTTCGTCAAAGATGTATTCAGCACTTAAACGGAAAGATTTTAGTTCATCTTCAATTTCAGGTTTGTTGATGAAACCATCTTGAGTGTTAGCACCTAATGGACTACCCCAACCAAGTGGATCGCCTAATTTAATCACGTTTGGATCTGAATAATCTAAACCGTGAGTAAAGTTGTAGCCACCATTGCCGTTGTAAGCAAAGCCTAAATCATCGACCGCGCCAACACCTGTACCACGACCTGTGCCGCTGTAGCTTTCCATACCGATATCAGTACGTTCAGCTTTTGAAAGGGCAATATCAGCTTCAACAGACCAATTTTCACTAATGGTAAATTTGTTATTCCAGCCTACTGATAGTGATTCAGCATCACGTTTATTGACATCGTTACGAACGACAACTTCAGCACCACGGATAACACCTTCAGTGACTAAACCATCTTCAGTAGTAATAGCTTCAACACCACCGTTTGCGCCCCATGCAGCAGGGATTTCAATACCACGTAAACGCTGATCATCAGTAAATTTAGAGTAATAAAGATCAACAGTTGAATGGAAAAAATCATTCGGTGCATATTCAAATACTGCTAATACGCCATCACGTTCAAGCTCAGAAGAACGAACAAATGGTTTAGCACCACCTAAAACACTGTCACCAGCATCATTTTCAGGGTAACCCCATGCTTGCCAGCGCTCTTCTTGGTTTGGAGACTGCATACGAGCATAACCAAGTGCAATACCAATTGTATCATCAGCGAATTGGTCGATATATGAAATGCTGCCACGGTAACCCGTGTCTTCAGAACCACTGTTTAACGCGCCAAGGTCATTCATTTCGCCACGTAAACCAATAGCGAATGTTTGCTCGCCGTGTGCTAAAGGACTAATGGTTTGCATATCAACGGTACCACCAATGGCTTGAGCCATCACTGATGCATCCGGAGTCTTATATACCACGACACGGTTTAATAATTCAGAAGGGTATTGGTCAAATTCAACACCACGGTTGTCGTTAACTGAAGCCTGTTCACGACCATTTAATGTCGCAGTTGTAAAGTCAGGCCCCATGCCTCGAATAGAGATGACGTTTGCACGACCATCTAGACGTTGAGCTGATACACCAGGTAGACGCGCTAGTGATTCTGCAATACTAACATCGGGTAACTTACCGATATCTTCTGCTGAGATAGCTTCGACAATTGATGATGATGACATCTTCAAAGATTGAGACTCTTGCAAGCTACGGCGAATACCGGTGACTTTTAGTACTTCAATTGATTCATCTGCAGTAACAGTATCTTCTGCTTCAGCTGCGTAGCCGTACATGCTTGTACTGGCAGCAACCATTGCTAACGTCAGTAAGCTTGGTTTAAATAGCGACATCCATCTTTCCCCTTCTGAATGGCCAACAGCTCTTATAAGTAAGGTAGAGCTGTTAGATTTCTATTATTTATAATTACAGTCTTTATAGTATTTTTCTTCAGCTTGCTTAATTGACTGCATAAGCGCTGAGGTATATTTCCGTTTTGTTGCGGAACAGTGAAGATACTACTCCTAGCATTCTTTGCTCGACAACGTTATGCATACGTATTCAAAGATTGGATAGGCAAAAAAAGACCTTTTTTTTACTTTTAATTAACATTCGAAAGTCATGTTACCGGCTATTTAAGTATCTGAATTATAGCACTAAACTCTCTAGTGTGTATTTTTGAAAAATGTATTAATTCTTTGCATACGTATGCAGCTCTATTGAACCTCATTTCCATATTCACGTATCCTCGAGTCAATTAAATAATAACGACGACCTGTTACTGGGTCGCAACAAAGAGTTAACTGTAGCAAGGTTGTTTTGTAGTTAATTCGCTTATTACAGAGGGTGTGCGATGAGTCAGTTATCATGGTGGCGTGGCGGAGTGATATATCAGGTATATCCACGAAGCTTAATGGATTCCAATGGAGATGGAGTAGGGGATCTACAAGGGATCATTACTAAACTTGATTACATTGCTAGTTTGAACGTCGATGCTATTTGGATTTCGCCATTCTTTAAATCACCAATGAAAGACTTTGGCTATGACATCAGTGATTACCTCGTCGTTGATCCTATGTTTGGCACAATGCAAGACTTTGATGAACTTATTGCTAAAGCACATAAGCTGAATATTAAAGTTGTCATCGATCAGGTGTTAAGCCATACCTCTGACGAGCACGCTTGGTTTAAGCAAAGCAAATTAAGTCGTGATAACGATAAAGCAGATTGGTATGTATGGGCTGATCCACAAGAAGATGGTACAGCACCAAATAATTGGTTAGCCATATTTGGTGGCTGCGCTTGGGAGTGGGAGCCACGTCGTCAACAATACTATTTACACAACTTCTTAAAAAGCCAACCAGATTTAAATTTTCACAATCCTGAAGTAAGGGCTGCGGTTTTAGATAACGTTGAGTTCTGGCTGAAAAAGGGCGTCGATGGTTTTAGGTTAGATGCGATTACGTTCTGTTACCACGACGAACAGTTACGTGATAACCCAGCGAAACCAAAAGATCAGCGTCAAGGTCGTGGTTTTAGTGAAGATAATCCGTACGCTTACCAATATCACTATTTCAATAATACTCGACCACAAACCGTCGGTTTTATTGAAGATTTACGTGCCTTAATCAATAAATATCCTGGTGCAGTGACGTTAGGTGAAGTGTCATCTGAAGATTCTTTGGCGACGATGGCTGAATATACTCAAGGTGATGAACGCTTACATATGGCATATAGCTTTGAATTATTAACTAACGATTTTAGCGCTGCTTATATACGTCAAACTGTAGAAGAGCTAGAAGCCAGTATTGGCGACGGCTGGCCATGTTGGGCTATTGGGAACCACGATGTACAGCGGGTTGCAACTCGTTGGGGCAAAGGTGAAACCAATTCAGATCTTGTTAAGATGCTAAATGGCTTACTGTGTTCATTACGTGGCAGTGTTTGTAGCTATCAAGGGGAAGAGCTGGGATTAACAGAAGCCCCGATTGAGTTTGAACAACTACAAGATCCATTCGGTATCGCCTTTTGGCCGATGTTCAAAGGACGTGATGGCTGTAGAACGCCTATTCCTTGGGTAAAAGATCATCTTCAAGCAGGCTTTAGCGAAGCTAACAAACCTTGGCTACCGATACCTGACGAACATAAAGCTTTATCGGTTGATGCTCAGGAAAATGATACTGATTCTACATTGAATGCCTATCGTCACTTTTTGGCATGGCGCAAACAATACCCAGCATTAGTGGCAGGCGACATTAAATTTATCGATACTGATGAGCCTGTTTTAGCTTTTACACGTCATTTTGAAACTCAAACTTTGTTAGTGGTGTTTAACCTGGCAAATACCACTAACCAGTTTGATGTTTCAAACCTTAATATTAAACAAGTTATTGATAATCATGGCTTAGCAAGCGCTGAACTCGTTAATGACAGTGTGCTAAATTTTGATGGGTTTAATAGCTTTTTTGCCATCATCGACTAAGTTGATATTACAGCAACCTTCGGGTTGCTGTTTTAGTTTATAAGCTTGACTTATTATTCAAGCCGATAACTCAGTATAAGTTTCTTAATACAATAACAAGAGTACCTAAATTATGGCCTCAACAATTTCAAGCGGAACCGCAACCGTCAGCCATTCAGGCGATGGGAAATATCGTTTTGCACTCGTATCGCTCACATCATTATTTTTTATGTGGGGTTTTATTACTTGCTTAAATGACATCCTTATTCCGCATTTAAAAGCAGTATTTTCATTAAGTTATACCGAAGCAATGTTGATTCAATTTTGTTTCTTTGGTGCTTACTTTTTAGTGTCTCTCCCTGCTGGAAAACTCGTTAAAAAATTGGGTTATCAGCGCGGGATTGTCACAGGGCTTGTTATTGCTAGTTTTGGTTGCGCGTTGTTTTATCCTGCTGCTGATTTTGCTGTTTACGGATTGTTTTTAGGGGCACTATTTGTGTTGGCGTCGGGTATTACTATTTTACAAGTCGCTGCCAATCCATACGTTAATGCGCTGGGTAGTGAAGAAACGGCATCAAGCCGCCTTAATTTAACCCAGGCTTTTAATGCTTTAGGTACAACAGTTGCGCCATACTTTGGCGCAATCTTAATTCTGTCAGTTGCCACTGGCGCAGTGGGTGAATTAAGCCATGCACAAGCAGAAGCCGAAGTCGTTAAAATGCCGTACTTGTTTCTTGCTGCTACTTTAGCGGTGTTAGCCGTGATATTCGCGAAACTTAAACTGCCGGTGATTGAAGCACATGTTGAACCAGATTCAACAGGTGAAGTGACTTATAAAGGCAAAAGCAGTGCACTACAAAGCACTCATTTAGTCTTGGGAGCTATCGGTATTTTTGTTTATGTTGGCGCAGAAGTATCAATTGGTAGTTTTTTAGTTAACTTTTTAGGCGAAGAGCATATTGTAGGACTTAAAGAAGCCGATGCTGCTAAATATATTACTTATTACTGGGGCGGAGCTATGGTTGGACGCTTTATTGGCTCCGCTGTGATGCAAAAGATTTCTGCTGGTAAAGTGCTGGCTTTTAATGGCCTGATGGCGGCTGCATTAGTGTTAGTTGCAATGTACACCAGTGGTCAAGTAGCGATGTATGCGATTTTGGCAGTAGGTTTATTTAACTCGATTATGTTCCCAACGATTTTCAGTTTAGCATTAAGAGATCTTGGGCCTCATACTTCACAGGGCAGCGGTGTGCTTTGCCTTGCTATTGTTGGTGGTGCAATCATTCCTTTATTGCAAGGTGTGATGGCCGACAGTATGGGAATACAACCTGCATTTATTTTGCCAGTGGTTTGTTATGCATTCATTATATTTTATGGTGCTAAAGGCTCAAGAATCTAATCTTTAGGGCCTGTAATCATCTGTACTTATACGAAAGCAGCCAGTTGGCTGCTTTTTGTTTTTAGTTTATTGGATTTTAGCGCTGATTTATAAGAATCTACACTTGCGCTAGCGTCCGTTAGCTCCTATGATCCAATCGCTTTTCTGTATTAACTTCTTTTTCTTTACTCTGTGAGATCCCCAATGCTGACTTTCCCACTTTCTGGCAGTTCATCTGAACTGGTAATTGATGTGCTAACCATGGTGTTAACTGATGGTAAGCCATTAGATAGAGCATATTCTCACAACTTTTCTGGTATGCAATTTCCGCCTGCAGAACTTGCCCGTATCACAACAGTAACGGGTGATATTCTTCGTCGTTTGAATTTATATTGCTACCTAGTTGATATGAAAGCAGATGATATCGAAAGAATGGGGTCAAAGTTACTCAATGGATGGCATTTATTCCATGAACTTGAATTACCTAAGATGGAATATGCATTACAAGTTGATGCAGACGATTTTGCCGCGCGTATCGCAGAAGCTAAAACGCAGCCAGCATTATGGGACGGTTGTCCTGAGTGGTTAGATACTCTAGGTGCTGAGCAATTAGGTGATAAATGGCCAGCAGAAAGAGCTGCGTTAGCAGCAGTACCTAAACGTTATATCCGAGCTAATTCTTTAAAAGGGACTAGAGAAGAATTAAAGCAACGTTTAACCAAAGAATTAGTCGCAACAGCTGAAGTTGACGGGGTAGAAAGTGCCCTTGAAGTTCGCTCTGATTCTGCTTTATTTAAAACAAAAGCATTTAAAGAAGGTTACTTTGAGCAGCAAGACGCTGGCTCACAACTTGTCGCAGCCGCTGTTGATGCAAAACCGGGTATGCGAGTTGTAGATGCATGTGCTGGGGCTGGTGGTAAGACATTACATATTGCAGCGCAAATGAAAGGTAAAGGCCGTTTGTTAGCGATGGATGTTGAGCAGTGGAAACTCGACAATTTAAAGACTCGTGCTCGTAGAGCCGGTGCGCATAATGTTGAGACACGCATTATTGCCAGCAGTAAAACCATTAAACGCTTAAAACTTACCGCAGATAGAGTGCTACTTGATGTGCCTTGTTCTGGTCTTGGAGTGCTTAAACGTAATCCAGATTCAAAATGGCGTGACACGCCAGAACGCCTGCCGGTATTAATTGAGCTACAAAAAGATATTTTACAAAGCTACAGCCGTATGGTGAAAGTCGGTGGGATGCTTGTGTACGCAACTTGCTCGATTATGCCGGATGAAAACCGTAACCAAGTTGATGCATTTATTGCTGCAAATCCTCATTTTAAATTAATCGATGATGAAGAAATTTTGGTTTCAGAACATGGTTTTGATGGTTTTTATTTAGCCCGTATGGAACGTGTAAGCGAAGTCTAACTTTTGAGTTAGTTGTTGTTTGAATATTTTCAGTTATTTTGGAGTAAGTACTCAGTAAAATTCTAAAGAATTATTTCAAATAAAATCTAACGATAAACACATCATTAAAAGCAGTATTGTCAGCAGACAATACTGCTTTTTTTATTTTTAGAGCATAAAAATAGCTAATTCTCATTCAAACTAGATTAATCAAATGTTTGTCCTTTTTGCAAAGAGTACACTTGTTGGGCACTTGTAATGCTTTTGTTGATTTTATCTTTAAATATGCATAATCTTCATAATATATATGATGCAGTCAAACTGTCATAAACAGTTCGCACTAGGTTTTTAAATCGTAGGAGCTCTATGGATAGCGCGCAGTATAAAGTGAATGATTTTGTGAGTAGCGATGTTTTAACACATCGCTCTTCAAGCATTGAGCGTTATAGCACGATTTTATCTATGGTACTGGAAGGCTCACCACTTCGCGAAATACTCCATTCTTTAGTTTTATCCATTGAAGCACAAAAAATAGGTACCAAAGCCTCGGTTTTATTAATCAGTAATGATAAAAAGCGTTTACTTAATGGCGCAGCACCTAGTTTGCCAGAAGAGTACAACCAAGCAATTCATGGGGTTGAAATTGGCCCTGAGATTGGTTCATGTGGCGCAGCAGCTGCCACAGGTAAGCGGGTTATCGTTGAGGATATTGAAACCTCTCCTAATTGGGCAGCCTTTAAAGAATTACCCCTCAAAGCGGGACTAAAGGCCTGTTGGTCAGAGCCTATTATTGATTCAAATGGTGACGTTTTAGGAACGTTTGCCATGTATTATGATACCAAGAAATCACCCTCAGCATTAGATCTCGAATTAATTCAAGAAGCGGCAAAGTTAGGCAGTTTATCAATAGAGCGAAGCCAGGCTTTACACTTACAACAACTAACCAGTCGAATATTTAGTAAGTTACCTATGGGCTTAGTGATCACAACAGATTCCCATTCCTTATTACTTGTAAACCCAATGTTCAAAACCATTACTCGAGATTTTACTGCGGACAAATCTGTATTTGAGCCAGAAGTCTTTTTTGAAAGATCTGATGAAAAAGCATTAAGCTCGATGCTTAAAAATTTAACAAGAGGCAATACGTGGCAAGGGGAGTTGGTTGGTTATAAAAGAAATGGCCAAACATTTGATGCTGAAGTCACGGTGACTACGTTCAGAGATTATCATGGTGAGCAAAATTGTTTTTCTTGGTTAATAACAGATATTAGCGAACATAAAAGTGCGAATAAGCTGATTCACTTTCAAGCTAATAATGATGCATTAACCAGCCTTGCTAACCGAAGATGTTTTTTAGATAAAATATATGATTATGTCTGGCAGCATGAACGCACAAAACAAAATAATATTGCTTGTAGTGTGCTGCTAATGGACATAGATAACTTTAAGTTAATTAACGACAGCTTGGGTCATGAAAATGGTGACTTTTTGCTTAAAGAAGTGTCTGACCGTTTAAGTTTAATTTCGCCATCAAATAGTATGCTAGCAAGAATCGCCGGTGATGAATTTGGTTTATTTATCCCAGGTCTAATCACCGATAATGAACTTATCGCACTCGCGAAACAGATTAACCAATCAGTTACGGAAGTTGTGGTTATTGAGCAGCAGCAAATACATCCATCGATGAGTATTGGTATTGCGCGTTACCCTGAAGACTCAACCATTGTTGAATCACTGATTAATTTTGCTAGCCAAGCAATGTATGACGTTAAATTGAAAGGTCGTAACAGCTATCAATTCTTTAATAAAGAAATGCAAAAAAACGCTGAACGTACCGCTTACCTGCAAATGGAACTCAATAAAGCGTTAAACGAAGAAGCATTTGAACTGTATTTTCAGCCTATTGTTTCAGCCAAAACCTCGAAAATAGAAAAGGCTGAAATTCTATTACGCTGGCAATTAAATGGTGAGTTTATATCTCCTGAAGAGTTTATCCCAATCGCAGAGCAGTCAGGGCTGATTGTTCCTATTGGTAAATGGGTAAGACAACAGGCATTAAAGATCATTGCAGAGTGCTGGCGACAGGGTGAACCGATTGCATTATCGGTAAATGTCTCTACTTGTGAATTTTTAACAGACGATTTGCAAAAACAATTTCTTCAGTGTTTTGAAGAGTTCATGGACCAACAAACAGAATCTGACTTCCCATTATCATTGCTGACGCTTGAAATTACCGAGTCATTGATGATGGATCAGCACCAGAATATTGAGAGTCTATTGAATCAACTAAGAAGTTGCGGGATAAAAATTTCGGTAGATGATTTTGGTACTGGTTACTCATCGTTATCCTACCTTGCCAATTTTCCTGTGGATCAAATTAAGATTGATAAGGCTTTTATTCAGAAAATTGAACAAGGACCCCGTCATAGGGCACTTGTTGAAGCGATTGCAAGCATGAGTAATGCATTAGAACTTGCGGTAACGGCGGAAGGGGTAGAGACCCAAGCACAATTGGATTTCGTAAAAAATAATAAAGTTGATGCTATACAAGGTTACTTTTTTTACAAACCTATGCCTCAGCAAGCATTCTTCGACTTGATTAGCCAGAATAATTCATGACTTAAGCACTACTCACCTTGAATTGTAATCACCATATGTCGCTGACCGCCATGATTACGATGCTCGCCAAGATAGATCCCTTGCCACATTCCTACCGCTAATTGACCATCACTAATTGGAATCGACAGCTCACAACCTAATAGGCTCGATTTTAAATGTGCAGG
This sequence comes from Shewanella sp. 10N.286.51.B7, assembly GCF_002873615.1. NCBI lineage: Bacteria > Pseudomonadati > Pseudomonadota > Gammaproteobacteria > Alteromonadales > Shewanellaceae > Shewanella > Shewanella sp. 10N.286.51.B7. The sequence continues at coordinate 15,297 of NZ_MCUF01000012.1, read as the reverse complement.
CATGTCATCACTACCTTCATAGGTGTGCACATAGTAAGGCTCATTTTCAGCCGCAGTTTTATTAAAGTAAGACTCAAAATCTTGCCTAACACTGGGATCGGCATTTTCATTAATTGTGATAGACGCAGAGGTGTGTTGTAAGAATACGTGCATTAGCCCGATTGAAAAGTTCGATAATTCAGGGATCTGCTTTAATATTTCATCAGTCACTAAATGAAACCCACGTGGTTTAGCCGTTAAGGTTATTTGTTTTTGAAACCACATTTTCTTCTCTTTATTTCGTTAATTTAGGTTCAAATTGTAGAGATTTTTGGTGAAAACGCCAACAGTCAAAAACACTGCTATAAAAAATTTCAGCAGGATAAAACGCTATTGGCTGTTAAAATCTATTTTTCAGTCCCTTTTATTGACTTGCATTAGCTGAAAGCCTTGTTATATGTGGGTTGTGAGCGGTGTTGTGGATTTCGTGTCATTTTACGAAGATTTTTTTCGAGGTATTAAAAAAGTCCAAATTGACTGTCTGATTGTAGTAAAAAACTCAGCACACAGGTGTAAGCTGTGTGTAAAACGAACGATTGATACAAAGTGTTGCAATTGTTTGTGGTTGATTAATCTCAACTTTAGTTTAAAAGAAAAGAGGGTAGGCACAAAAAAACCGCTCTAAGAGCGGTTCTTAAACTAAAAATGGCGACGTTAATTAACGGCCTATTTAGTATTAACCAAGCATAATTTTTGGTTCAGTAAACTCAAGCTCTAATGCTTCAGCCACTTCTTTACAGACTAGTTTACCGTGAATAACGTTAAGGCCATTCAGTAAGTGCTGGTCAGCAAGTAGTGCTTTTTTATAGCCTAAATTAGCAAGTTTAAGAATGTATGGCAGGGTTGCATTGTTCAGTGCAAACGTTGATGTACGGGCTACAGCGCCCGGCATGTTAGCCACACAATAGTGAACAACATCATCAACAATGTACGTCGGCTCTTGGTGTGTTGTAGCGTAAGATGTTTCAACACAACCACCTTGGTCGATAGCCACATCAACAATAGCACTGCCAGGTTTCATGCGTGAAATCATGTCACGCGTCACCAATTTAGGCGCAGCTGCGCCAGGGACTAATACACCGCCAATGACTAAGTCAGCATCAATGACATGACGTTCAATCGCATCTGCAGTTGAGTAAATTGCTTTAACTGACGAGCCAAATTGAACGTTTAAACGACGTAATGCATCAATGCTACGGTCAAGTACAACTACGTCTGCGCCCATGCCCACAGCCATTTGTGCAGCATTTGTACCTACCATGCCGCCGCCAATAATAACCACTTTGGCAGGTTCAACACCTGGCACACCGCCAAGCAACATACCACGGCCGCCTAATGACTTTTCAAGGGCGCGAGCACCAGCTTGAATTGACATACGACCAGCCACTTCAGACATTGGTGCAAGTAGTGGTAAACCACCACGATCATCAGTCACTGTTTCATAAGCGATACATACTGATTTACTTTTTATTAAGTCTTCAGTTTGTGGCATATCAGGTGCTAAATGCAGATATGTAAATAGGATCTGATCTTCACGCAACATAGCGCGTTCAATGGCTTGAGGCTCTTTAACTTTTACAATCATGTCTGACTGAGCAAACACTTCTGCGGCAGTTTCTAGAATAGAAGCACCAGCGTCAATAAAATCTTGATTGGTAAAACCAATGCCAATACCAGCATCGGATTGTACGAATACATCATGACCTTTAATCGTTAGTTCTCTAACGCTTGAAGGAACCATACCTACGCGGTATTCGTGGTTTTTGATTTCAGTAGGGATACCAATAATCATTTTGTGCCTCTATTTAATCAGTTGTCGTTGTTGACAGTTCAATTGTTATTATAATCGTTCGCCTGAACGTGCTTATTTCAGGGAAGTCTAGTATAGTGCCCAAGACGCAGTTTATGCTGCTAAACTTTACACATTAAAAGATGAATATGTTGTTTTTGTGCTAAAGCAAGGTTAATAATATGGCAAATAATAAAAAAAATTCTGTAAAAGATTTAGATCGGATTGACCGTAATATCCTCAATGAACTTCAAGTTGATGGTCGCATATCAAACGTGGAGTTATCGAAACGAGTAGGGCTTAGTCCTACTCCTTGTTTAGAGCGAGTTAAGCGTCTTGAGAAACAAGGTTACATTAATGGCTACACTGCATTAGTTAACCCACATTATCTTGGTGCATCTTTACTTGTATTTGTGGAAATCACGTTAACACGCGATACGCCTGATATTTTTGAACGCTTCAACAAAGCGGTTCAATTACTCGATGATATTCAAGAATGTCATTTAGTATCTGGAGACTTTGATTATTTATTGAAGACTCGAGTATCTGATATGTCGGCATATCGTCGTTTATTAGGTGAGACACTACTTAAGTTGCCATCAGTTTCTGATACTCGTACTTATGTGGTCATGGAAGAAGTCAAACAAACTAATAAAGTCGCATTAAATTTATTAGCGGATAGCTACTAAACTTTCTGACCAATAAAAATAAAGGGCATTGCCCTTTATTTTTTTGTCCAAAATTTGTTCACACTTAAAAAATGTCACTTATCGGTGTAAAAGTAACCAAATGATTCATGGATAATTAAATTTTGGTTAAGCATCCATCTATCTGAAAACATTAGGTTGAGCTTGGCTTATTGCCATTGCATAATCACTGCAACATCAATGATATTCTGTTATTGTTATCATTCTTCTTAAATTCTTATTCGGGTGTTTTCGTTTGTCTCAGGGAAAAAGTCTTCAAACACTTAGTGGCCTTCAACGCCTTCTCGAAGGTGGATTGATTATATGTTGCATGACAGCAACCTACATTCTTCTTGCGCTCAGCAGTTTTGATCCTAGTGATCCTGGCTGGAGTCAGTCTCATTTCCAAGGTGATATCAATAATCTTACAGGCGCAGTAGGGGCTTGGACTGCCGATGTGCTGTTTTACTTCTTTGGTTTTATTGCCTATTTAATTCCGGTCATCATTGCGGCCACTGGTTGGTTTATTTTTAATCGCACTCACAAATTATTTGAAATAGATTACTTTTCTGTGGGATTAAGGATCATTGGCTTTATGTTGATGGTGTTGGCATTAGCAGCGCTTGCGAGTATGAATGCCGATGATATGTACGTTTTTTCTGCCGGTGGTGTTGCTGGTGACGTTATTGGCCAAGCCATGTTGCCGTACTTTAACAACCTGGGTACCACATTACTGTTACTGTGCTTTATTGGTGCAGGTTTTACATTAACCACAGGGATCAGTTGGTTAACTGTGATTGAAGCGACAGGCTATGGCACCATATGGTGCGTGAAAAAACTGATCAGTCTTCCAAGTTATTTCAATGGTTCAAATGAAACTGAAGACACGCGTGGCTTTATGTCTGTGGTTGATAAGTTTAAGCAAGGCCGTGACAAAAATAGTGAAGAAGAGGATGTGATTGATGGTGAAGTGCAACCCTCAAATGAACAGCCTTCAATTAAACAGCCTTCAAATATAGAAAAAGCACCGGAACGTCATTATGGCGGCAAGTTAGAACCGCAGTTTGATGTTGTGTCTGACAACACTGACAATCACATAGCAGACGATGAGTACGAAGAAGAGCCTGCCAAACAATCTGTTTTCGCACGAATGAAGTCTAAAATCATTCCGCGCCGTGAAGAATCACAAGATGATGATCAAGATGCTGAAATTAATAGCGAAACTCAAACTCAAACTCAAACTAGGGTAGAGCCTCAGGTTAGCATTAACAACACCGCAGATGAATCAAGCCAACCATGGGTTGCATCAGGTGATGCGCCAGCAGTTGATTTAACAAATGCTAATCAATTAGATCCGCAGCAAACTAATGACGAAAGTATCGAGTTTGGCGATGAGTTTGAACGCACGACATCTATTGGTGCAACCGTGATGGCTGCGGCAGTTAAAAATCAGCAAAGTGATGACCAACAAAGTGAAAAGCAATTAACTGAGCAGCAGCAAACGAATGCGGCGCAGTCTACAGCGCCAGTAGCCTCAGACAAACCGTATATAGCGGAAGGTATCGTGGTAATTCCAGGACAAGAGCCACAGGTTGTTATGAGTCAGCCACGTGTTGCCATGCCGCCTTTACCGAGTATTACCTTACTTGATGTCCCTGATCGAAAAGAAAACCCAATCACAAAAGATGAGTTAGATATCGTAGCTCGCTTAGTGGAAACCAAGTTAGCTGACTTTAACATCGTAGCCAATGTTGTTGGCGTATTCCCAGGTCCTGTTGTTACCCGGTTTGAGTTAGAGCTTGCTCCAGGTGTTAAAGCGTCAAAAATTTCTAATTTGTCTAAAGATTTAGCGCGTTCTTTGCTAGCTGAAAGTGTCCGTGTCGTAGAGGTCATTCCAGGTAAAGCTTATGTGGGTCTTGAGTTACCTAATAAGTTCCGCGAAACCGTGTTTATGCGCGATGTACTTGACAGCAAAACCTTTGAAGAAAGCCAGTCAAATCTATCAATGGTGTTAGGTGAAGATATTGCAGGCGACCCAGTGGTCGTTGATTTAGGCAAAATGCCGCATTTACTGGTTGCGGGTACGACAGGCTCTGGTAAGTCAGTTGGTGTTAATGTGATGATCACCAGTATTTTGTATAAGTCTGGACCAGAAGACGTACGCTTCATCATGATTGACCCGAAAATGCTTGAGCTGTCTGTTTACGAAGGCATTCCACATTTATTATGTGAAGTTGTGACAGACATGAAAGAAGCGGCCAATGCACTACGTTGGTGTGTCGGTGAAATGGAACGCCGATATAAGTTAATGTCGGCATTAGGTGTGCGTAATCTTAAGGGCTACAACACCAAGATTAAACTTGCAAAAGAAGCGGGAACACCGATTGTAGACCCGTTATGGAAATCATCTGAAAGCATGGATGAACAAGCGCCTGAGTTAGATAAATTACCTTCGATAGTTGTAGTGGTCGATGAATTTGCTGACATGATTATGATTGTCGGCAAAAAAGTAGAAGAATTAATTGCCCGTATTGCCCAAAAAGCACGTGCAGCTGGTATTCATTTAATCTTAGCGACTCAGCGTCCTTCGGTCGATGTTATTACTGGTTTGATTAAAGCGAACGTACCAACTCGTATAGCATTCCAGGTATCTTCACGTATCGATTCACGTACCATTTTAGATCAACAAGGCGCTGAAACCTTGCTAGGCATGGGTGATATGCTTTACTTGCCACCAGGTACCAGTGTGCCTATTCGTGTGCATGGTGCATTTATTGATGATCATGAAGTACATAAAGTGGTTGCCGATTGGCATGCCCGTGGTAAACCGCAGTATGTCGAAGAAATTCTTAATGGTGTTAGTGATGGTGAGCAAGTGCTGTTACCTGGTGAAACCGCAGAAACCGATGATGATACTGATCAGTTATATGATGAGGCTGTCGCTTTTGTTACTGAAACCCGCAGAGGCTCTATTTCCAGTGTTCAGCGTAAATTCAAAATCGGTTACAACCGCGCAGCCAGAATTATCGAAATGATGGAGACACAAGGTATTGTCAGCACGCAAGGCCATAATGGTAACCGTGAAGTGTTAGCACCGCCACCACCACGTGGTTAATCAGACAATGCCAGCAAACGTTAAACGAAGTTTAATCTTAGTTTGTTAGGCCTAAATGCTACATTGAAATAACGATTACGCTCTTAGAAGTAGTAGGAAAGAATATGAAAAAATGTGTTGGTTTATTATCAATTATCACGGCGCTGTTTATTACGCCGGTTCACGCTGATGATTCAGCAGAACTACGTGAAAAACTGAAAACATTGGCATCTTTAAAAGCTGACTTTAGCCAAGTCGTTACCGACATTAATGATAAAGTCATACAGTCAGGTCAAGGCGTTTTTGCCCTTGCTTATCCTAATAAATTCTACTGGCATTTAACTCAGCCGGATGAATCTTTAATTGTTGCTGATGGTCAAGACTTGTGGATATTTAACCCATTTGCTGAAGAAGTCACCGTGATGGACTTTGCTGATGCTGTCGAAGCTTCGCCGATTGCTTTACTTGTTCATAGAGATGAAGAAACTTGGGCGCAATACCATGTTGGTCAAGTAGAGCCTGAGTCAGGAAAAGCTTGTTATATGATTAAACCTAAATCACTCGAAAGTAGTGTAGTTACGGTAAAAGTCTGTTTTGATCACTCTCAACTAACCGATTTTAATCTATTGGATGAGCAAGGTAATCACAGTCAGTTCATGTTAACCAATCAAGCCAGTGTGACAGAAGATGAGCAATCATTGTTTGAATTTGTCGTACCGGCAAACGTTGATATAGACGATCAACGTAATAGCCCTGTGCAATAAGGTTTACCGTGTCTAACTTAGGCTTTGATTTCTCCCCCGACTTTCGTCCTTTAGCTGCAAGAATGCGCCCGAGGGAAATCAGTGAATACGTTGGTCAAAGCCATTTGCTTGGTGAAGGCCAACCGTTAAGACAAGCCCTTGAAGCCAATCGTGCTCATTCAATGCTCTTATGGGGGCCGCCTGGCACAGGCAAAACCACTCTAGCTGAACTCGTTGCTCATTATGCCAATGCTCACGTTGAGCGGATTTCTGCGGTGACCTCAGGGGTTAAAGAAATTCGCGCTGCGATTGAGCAAGCAAAAGCAGTTGCGCAAAGTCGTGGTCAACGCACATTATTATTTGTTGATGAAGTACATCGATTTAACAAAAGTCAACAAGATGCATTTTTGCCGTTTATTGAAGATGGCACGGTCATTTTTGTTGGTGCAACGACTGAAAACCCATCGTTTGAGCTCAATAACGCATTATTGTCACGAGCAAGGGTGTATCTCATTAATCGCCTAGATGGTGATGATATTGCTCAAATTATAAATCAAGCATTAACTGACACTGAACGTGGTTTTGGCAAGCGACATTTCACCATGCCAGATGATGTTATGCAGCAATTAGCTGCCACATCAGATGGTGATGCTCGCAAAGCACTTAACTTATTAGAGTTAATGAGCGACCTAGTCAGTGACAATGGCAGCTTTACCCAAGAGATGCTTACTCAAGTTGCTGGCCATCAGATGGCCACATACGATAAAAATGGCGATCAATTTTACGATTTAATTTCAGCAGTGCACAAGTCAGTGCGTGGTTCATCGCCAGATGCTGCGCTGTATTGGTATTGCCGCATTTTAGAAGGCGGCGGCGATCCTTTGTATGTTGCAAGGCGACTGCTTGCGATCGCTTCTGAAGACATTGGTAATGCCGATCCAACGGCAATGAATATTGCCCTCAATGCTTGGGATTGTTTCCACCGAGTTGGGCCCGCAGAAGGTGAACGAGCCATTGCGCAAGCGATTGTTTATTTAGCCAGCGCGCCCAAAAGTAATGCTGTTTATACCGCATTTAAAGCGGCTCGAACACTTGCTAGAGAAACTGGCCATGAGTCAGTACCTGATCATTTACGAAACGCACCGACTCAGCTTATGAAAAACATGGGGCTTGGCGCGGAATACCGCTATGCTCATGATGAACCTGGTGCATTTGCACCCGGTGAAAATTATTTTCCTGAGTCACTGCAGCAAAGCCAGTTTTATTATCCAACTGAACGTGGTTTTGAAAAAAGAATTAAGGATAAGTTGGCCCACTTAGCTGAACTTGACAGAACAAGTGAGGTAAAACGCTATGATTAGCTTGACCAATATCATGTTTGTGGCACTTGGCGGCTCAATTGGTGCAGTTTTTCGCTATGTTATTTCAATTTTAATGCTTCAGCTATTTGGAAGCAGTTTCCCTTTTGGTACACTGTTAGTCAATATATTGGGATCATTCTTGATGGGCATCGTTTATGCCATCGGTCTTGAAACAAGTCATCTAAGCCCAGAAATGAAAGCCATGGTTGGTGTTGGGCTATTAGGCGCGTTAACGACTTTTTCAACGTTTTCCAATGAAACATTATTGCTCATGCAAGAAGGACTCTTCTTAAAAGCAATTCTCAACGTGTTGTTGAATGTCACGCTATGTATTTTCATGGTATATGTCGGCCAGCAGCTAGTAATTTCTCGCATTTAACTATTAAGAATATAAAACATGTTAGATCCAAAATTTTTGCGTAACGAACTTGAAGTCACAGCTGAGCTTTTAGCTAAACGTGGCTTTATCCTTGATGTTAGCCGCCTTACTGCCTTAGAAGAAAAACGTAAGTCGCTACAAGTGGAAACAGAAGAATTACAAGCGTCCCGTAATGCAATCTCTAAATCCATCGGTCAAGCTAAGTCTCGTGGCGAAGATGTCAGTGAAATCATGGCAAAAGTAGGGGATTTAGGTTCTCAACTGGATGCGAAGAAAACTGAACTAGCTGAGTTATTAGCTGAGTTAAATGGTATTGCGATGAGCATGCCTAACTTGCCTGATGATGCAGTACCTGCTGGCGCAGATGAAAATGACAATGTTGAAGTGCGCACATGGGGCGAGCCAACTAAATTTGATTTTGAAGTCAAAGATCATTTAGATCTTGGAGAAGGCTTAGATGGCTTAGATTTTAAAAGCGCAGTTAAAATTACCGGCTCACGCTTTATCGTAATGAAAGGTCAAATTGCGCGTTTAACCCGTGCAGTTGGTCAGTATATGTTAGATCTTCATACTGAAAATCACGGCTATACAGAAATGTATGTGCCGTTATTAGTGAACGAAGAAAGCTTACTGGGTACGGGTCAATTACCAAAATTTGGTGAAGACTTATTCCACACCAAACCAGCGACTGAAGAAGGACAAGGCTTAAGCCTTATCCCTACTGCTGAAGTGCCATTAACCAATATGGTTCGTGACACGATTGTTGAAGAAGCAAATTTGCCTCTTAAAATGACAGCATTAACTTCTTGTTTCCGAAGTGAAGCTGGCTCTTACGGTCGTGATACTCGTGGTTTAATTCGTCAACATCAGTTTGATAAAGTAGAACTTGTTCAAATCGTTAAGCCAGAAGATTCAATGGCAGCACTTGAAGAATTAACTGGTCATGCTGAAAAAGTACTACAAGGTTTAGGTCTTCCATACCGTACTATGATCTTATGTACTGGTGACATGGGCTTTGGCGCTGCTAAAACTTATGATTTAGAAGTATGGTTACCTGCGCAAAACACTTACCGTGAAATTTCTTCTTGTTCAAACATGAAAGATTTCCAAGCACGTCGTATGCAAGCGCGCTACCGTGGTGTTAATGATAAAAAGCCAACGCTTTTACATACACTGAATGGTTCTGGTTTGGCAGTAGGGCGCACAGTGGTAGCGATTCTTGAAAACTACCAAAATGCTGATGGCTCAATTACTATTCCTGAAGCGTTACGTCCGTATATGCGTGGACTTGAAAAGATTGCTTAGTAGATAACGCTAATAGCCATCTACATTGCCAAAGGTTAACAGTCCCTTTGGTAATGGGATAAACAATAAAAACCAAACATTATGTTTGGTTTTTTTATGGCAACAGATCATTTGCTGTTGTCCACCACTTAAAAAGTAAAGATGAAGATGTTAGAAATCGAATATGTCATAGATGGGATGTCGACAAAGATGTATGTCGACAAAACGCATTTCTTTAAGTTATCTGATAACCAATGGGTTTTAGCTGGTGACTTGGCGGTTAGTGCAAGTATCATCGCTAGAAGTGGCACTGCTGCATCTATAGTAACAGTGATGGAAATTGACCCTAGGTACCATTATTGTGATGTTAAATTGAGTCATAATCATCATTTCTTTGTCACCAAAAATCCAACTTCAGCACTAGATAAAAACTGTGAAATAGCGCCAACCGACCCCCTTGAATTAATCCCCTATGAGTTAGCCAATAAACCTTCTTACCACCCCAATGGTGAACCAACAGGGCACCATAGCGGCCCGTGGGTTGCGGCGAGACATATTAATAATAAGGGTGAACATATCTTTGGTTGGGGCAGAGCAGATGACGTAATGTGTGCTGAAGATGCAGCGGTCAATGATTTAAAAGCTAAAGTTGGCGGCGATACATTATTGAACCGTAAAAATGTCACCATATCCCATGCATATATTCGTAAATACACTAAAAAAGGCAGGTTAATCAATAAAATGAGCCCTTGTACATATTGCCGTGAAAACTATGGCTCGGCTTTAAATGATAAAACGGTGGGAGAGAGTGACTTAATTAAACCTGGGCGAGATTACCTGCCAGAGTAAAAGTTAGCTTATAGGTAATTGTTTAATTTTAAAACTAATTGTTGTTAGTTTAACTTGCTCTTATCTCAATTTATACAAACCTAAAATCACTAAGCGGTATTAAGCTAATTTATAACCAAATTGAGTAAAGTAAGATAAGAGCAGTGTTTCATTTTCTACTGTAAAATCAGATGCATTTAGCAGGTTTTGGTAACCCAGCTATCTTAGTTGCCTGTTTAGCCGGTCCGACAGGAAAAAGGGTATACAAGTATTTAGAGTTACCTTTATCAGCCCCTAATGACTGACCTATAGCCTTAACCAATACACGTATTGCAGGACTGGTTTTAAACTCTAAGTAAAAATTTCGAACAAAATTAATCACTTCCCAATGTTGTTCGGTGAGTTCAATCTCTTCTGTTGCTGCCAATGTTGGCGCCATTTCTGGCGACCAGTCTGTGTAATTTTTTAAATAACCTTTAGCGTCAACTTCAATGTGTTGACCGTTAAATTCAAATGATTCTACCAAGTGATCACCTTAGTGTGTTGCAATGTAGCCAGTACAAACTGGTCATAATCAATGATTGAGATATTGGCTGATTGAGGTAAACGCTCGCTTAAGCCTCTGGCTTCAATGTCTTCAATTAACACATACAGTTTGAAGTCAGCCAAACGTTGTTGCCATTGAGTATTGAGTAAACAATTTAGCGCATCGTCAGCGAGTAAAATGCTGTCTTGAGCATCAATGTAACGTAAACAAGTGTTAAGGGCGTTATCAGCCGTTACTGAGCTTTGAATATGGTGCAATATCATAGTTAGTAGACCACCACTTCATTTGCCTGCTGAATTAATAGCTGTATCTGTTTAACACTCGCCATTTCAGCTTCAAAATTAAATTCACTTTCTTTTAAACCAAATTGTTTAGCTGATTCTTGGCAAACCAAAACAGTGTCAATATCATATAAACTAAGCGCTTTAAAAGTGGCTAAATAGTCCTTACTGCCGACGAGTTCAGGCTGCTGTTCAGGCAATAAATGTAAAACCGCTTCATCAGTAAATACCACACTGACTTCTTGTTCAAAGCTTGCACTTAACATGGCAAAATCGAGTCCTTCGCGACTTGAAGTATTGCCTATTGGGCTATGTCTAAAGATGACACATACTTTTTTCATTAACTGAGTACCTTTGTCTTACCGCTGTATTTAATCATTAGAAACAAATCAATCTATCTGATTGTTCAATACCGGTAACGAGTTCACCGAGTCCGCCCATTGTGAATTTGTCACTGGCGTTGAAAGCATCTTTACGGTTTTCGTTTGCATCCTGTGCCGACAAAACCCCACGCCTTAAGGCTGCAGAAACACAATTAACAAGATGTAGATTATGTTCAGTGGCGAGTTTAGTCCAAGCTCGATGTAAATCATGCTCGTCAGAGGCGGGACAAATTAAAGCGCTACTGTTCATCACACCATCTTGATAAAAGAAAACATGACTGACTTGATGACCCAAAGACAAAACGCTTTCAGTAAAACGAAGGGCGCGGAAACTGGCGGTAGAGCCATAAACTGTGCCATTAACTTGGATAATAAATTTATTCATAACAATAAAAAATGGCTCCTGTAAGGGAGCCATTTTAGCGTAGTTAGCTGATTAATCACAAGGTCATAAATAAGTGATTAATACCGATACTCACTGATTAATCATCGTTACCCATGCCTAACAAGTGTAGTAGAGCCATGAATAAGTTAATGAAGTTTAAGAATAATGAGATTGTTGCGCGAATATAGTTTGTTTCGCCACCATTTACGATACGGCTTGTATCATAAAGGATTAAACCAACCATAATCATCGCTACAGCTGCTTGCAGTGCCATAAACATCGCGCCGCTGTTTACAAAGAACATGTTGATTAAAGAAAGACCAATAACCACAAGTAAACCAGCAAATAAGAAACCACCCATAAAGTTAAAGTCTTTCTTAGTGGTGATTGCGTATGCTGATAATGAGATAAAGATGACTGAGGTTAAACCAAAGGCTTGCATAATAAGCTCTGGGCCATTCGCCATACCAACATAATGGTTAAGAATGTAACCTAGTGATGCACCTTGCATACCTGTAAATGCGAAAACCCAAGCTAAACCCGAAGCATTATCGGCTTTTTTCAAGGTAACCATCATGACTACGATACTGCCTAGTGATAGACCGATAGACATGAAAGGACCGATGTTCATCGCCATTGCAACACCAGCCATTACAGCTGCAAATGCTAATGTCATGGACAATAACATGTAAGTGTTTTTAATGAGTTTGTTGGTTTCCATCGTCGTAGCTTGTTGGCCCGACAAAGTTTGTTGATTCATAACAGTCTCCAAGACGTTAAAAAAATGATGTTCCTATATAAGAAAGCTTTGGAACATACTGATAAATTACTAATGACTTAAGTTGATGATACCTGAGCTTTACTACAGCTTAAAGTAATCTTCGTAAACGAATTGCATCAGGAACAATAAATATTGTGTAAATCAGAGAGCTAACTCACCTGATTACCTAAAAAAGGCTTATTAAAAGGCAAATTGGATCACGCTAAATCCAATGATCATAATGCCATTGTTAAAAAATTAGCTTAACTGAACATTAAATCTGACATTTGGCTCATTACAATTGAATAACTGGCTTAATTAATTGATAAAAATGAGACATAAGCAATTTCGTCGTTTACGCTAACCACTCTCGATGCAGTTTATCTGTATCACCTAGATAATCTAATACCCATTCCAATGCCGGAGACATCTTTTCTTGGTTCCATGCTAAACAGCAAGGGCTGGCATTCTTTGGGTTCTCAAGTGTTTTAGAAATTAACGAACCTGATTGAATAAACGGTTTAGCAAGGTTCAGCGGCATATAGCCAATGCCTGAACCATCCCTGAAACAGTTAATTGCGCGGATCCAGTCTGGCACGACCAAACGTCGCTGATTATCGAGTAACCATGTCGTGCGTTTTGGGATTTCTCGCGACGTATCTTCAAGACAAATAGAAGGGTACTGACGTAGTTCATCATCTGAAAGCGGTGTTTCAATATCGGCCAGAGGATGATTTTTACTGACCAAGAACGCCCATTCAATGTCGCGCATGTCTTTATATTGAAAAACGCCACCGACAGGAATAGCTGTGGTTGCGCCAATGGCAATGTCACTTCGACCTGTTGCCAATGCTTCCCAAACCCCATTGAAGACTTCAATGCGGATGATAAGTTCTACATCGCTAAAGTGGCGGTAGAAGTCGGCGATTAATACGCTGATCCTATCTGCACGGACAATATTATCTAGTGCAATGGACAAAGTCGGCTGCCAGCCATTTGCGACACGCTGAGTACTGCGCTTTAAGTCGTTCATTTCAGCTAGTAGTTCTCTTGCATGTTGCACGAAGTGTTTACCCGGTTCAGTTAAGCTTACACTTCGATGATGCCTTTCAAACAAAATGACACCAAGTTCGTCTTCGATTTGTTTAACGGCATAACTGACGGCTGATGGAACTTTGTGTAATTGATTGGCTGCAGCGGTGAAACTACCGACACGCGCGACTATATCTATCATTTCCAATGCTTGTTCTGAAAGCATGAAGGGCTATCCTTTGCTATGAAAAATTATGAATGCAGTCATCAAAAGTAAACGTTTCACAAAGTTTTTGCAAGTCATTAGACTGCACGCAGTTTTTAATAGTCTCAATTTGGAATACCTTTTTACATGAACAATGCATCATCCATTACCACTAATTCAAAGTCTGCAAATTTGCAGTACTTTATTTTGTTAGGTTACCTCGCTTTACTGAGTATGCTGGGCTTTATTGCTACAGATATGTATTTACCTGCATTTCAGAATATTGCAGATTCATTTTCTACTAGCTTAAATAATGTGGCCTTTTCATTAACCACCTTTTTGGCAGGCTTAGCGCTAGGACAATTATTATATGGTCCACTAGTTGAAAAAGTAGGTAAGCAAAAAGCATTAATCATCGGTCTTGCATTGTTTGCAGCGGCCAGCGGCGCGATCGTTGCTAGTGAATCAATTGTGATGCTTAATATTGCGCGATTTTTTCAAGCGCTGGGTGCATGTAGTGCAGGCGTGATTTGGCAAGCGATTGTGGTTGAAAAATATGATGCTGAAAAAGCACAGAAAATATTTTCAAACATTATGCCGCTTGTTGCACTTTCACCAGCAGTTGCGCCACTGATAGGTGCATCAATTGTCAGTAATTTTGGCTGGCGTGCTGTCTTTATCACATTGGTGATTATTGCATTGTTATTAATTGTATTAACTAAGTGGTTAGTCGCGGCTGAGACCAAGCAAGCGGAAGTACAAGAGAGCATTAGCTACAAGTCGATTTTAAAAAATACGCATTATCTAGGTAATGTGGTCATTTTTGGCGCTTGTTCCGCTGCTTTCTTCAGTTATTTAACGGTTTGGCCAAGTGTAATGATCAAGTACGGTTATGAAGCGCAGGCCATTGGCTTAAGCTTTATTCCTCAAACCATTATGTTCATTGTAGGTGGCTACATGAGCAAGGTGTTGGTGAAAAAGCTTGGCGCACCGACAGCACTTAAGTATGTATTAGCGCTGTTCTTTGTGTGTGTTGCTGCAATTGCTATCGTGACATTAGTTATGAAAATTGAAAGCATTTACCCATTACTGATCGCTTTTTCAATTTTAGCTGCTGGTAACGGTGCAATTTATCCTATCGTAGTGAACAATGCGCTGCAGCAATTCAGTAAAAATGCGACTAAGGCGGCTGGTTTACAGAACTTTATTCAAATTGGTATGGCATTTGGTGCATCGAGTATTGTGGCTCTGTTAGCCCAATATGCTGAAATGACCATTGGTTTAGGGGTGTCATTAAGTGCTGTAGGCGTGTATTTGGGCTACTTATTATCAAAGCATGATAACTGGACTTCAGTTAAACAATGTTTTGTAAAGCCAGATCCTGCTCGAATTAGCGCCTATGCTGATAAAAATTCAGCAGAGTGATGCCATCTTAAGCAAACGGTAAGTTTTATGTAAAGTTATGCTTTACAGAAAACGTTGAGGACATTATTATTCTCGG
>NZ_MCUF01000011.1:0-246 GCF_002873615.1 Shewanella sp. 10N.286.51.B7 | reverse complement strand
CATTAATAAAAAACATTAATACTAACCTTAATTTAATAACAACCAGCATCGAGCAAGCTCACACTTATCTAAAAAACCAAATAAACATCAAATCAAACCCTTATTTACACTTCTATTTTTCAGTACGAAATCTATTACCTACAAGGTAAAACTTAAAACAACATTAATTTACACTTAATTTGTTAAACATCACAATAAACTTATAAAAACAAATACATTCACAAACAAGAAATAACTAAATTAGAC
>NZ_MCUF01000010.1:0-564 GCF_002873615.1 Shewanella sp. 10N.286.51.B7 | reverse complement strand
GTAACTTATATAAAATTAACTTTAAATTGAAATTGATATAAAATGATTGATCTTATAATTGCCGCTATTATTCGCTACGGTTCTTCATTTTTATCTTTATTAACAAGCCTGTATATTGCAAAAGAACTTGGTGCTGCTGATTTTGGGAAGTTTTCTTTAACCATTTTTATATGCACAGCTGTTGCATCAATATCAAGTTTTTCAATACAGCGTACTGTTTTAATGTTTACTAGAGGAGATGGACCTGAGAATGTGGGAAGAATATTTGCAACATATCTCTCCGTGCTAGTATTAAGTTCATTATTGACTTTCTTTTTCTCCTTTTTATTTTATGAATTTTATATATCACTACTTATTGCAGTGACTGTTGCAGGTATACAATGGCAACTATTTAGTTCTTCACTTGTTATTGTTAATAGTATGTATTCAATAAGGAAGAATCAAACCTTCTTTTTTATTGGTCGTGCCGTTTGTTTAATATCTGTATATTTGTTCTCAATCGATGATTCTACATATATTTCATATTTATCTATAATGGCATTTTGCCTTTTATTACCTTTAATA
>NZ_MCUF01000009.1:0-566 GCF_002873615.1 Shewanella sp. 10N.286.51.B7 | reverse complement strand
ATTCAATTGTTTTTGAAATTTTTATTGTTAATCGAAGGTCTAATTATTCGTGTGGTATGAAATGAAGTGTTTTACGGAATACATGAAATTAAATTGGAGCTTAACATGAATACTAAACTTACATTATCGGCAGCACTCGGATTATTATTGACAAGTTTTGCTGCGCAATCTTCTAGCATAACCTTCCATGACGACCTTGATGTTGATAGTGTCAATGGTGTTGTGATTGAGTTTGAACGTGAAGTCGACTTAGGCACTGGCGAACAGTTAATCGAAGTTAGCTACAGCGACTTGTTCCAAGATAACGCTGATGACTCTGGGCATTGGGTTAAGTCACAGCCCTTGTACTTAAAGTTAGATGTGTCAGGGAATGAAAAATATCACCTAGAATTACCAGAATTATATTCAGCTGATGATGCTAAAGATTTTTTACAAAACCCAGTTTTATCATTAACGATAGATGGTCAACAGCATCAAGATATTACTTTATTAAGTCAGTCTCAATTATTTACACTGTTACTTTTAAACAAATAGCTTATGATTTTATTTACTATTCAATATAGATG
>NZ_MCUF01000008.1:0-269 GCF_002873615.1 Shewanella sp. 10N.286.51.B7 | reverse complement strand
TGTGCAAAGCAAGCATTGGTTAAGTGATGTGATTTGATTTGATATTTAGAGTGCTATCAACACATTTTTACGCTGAGTTAATGCTGTTAAAGGCCGCAGGATGCTTTAATAAATGCACGAATAAGTGCACGAATAAACGGTGAGTTAGAATTAATTTAATAAATAAGCGATAAAAAATGATTTTTTTATCGAACTGATTGAACCTTTTCTTACCAAGCTACTCATAGTAACTGTAGCGAGTTGGTAATGTTATTTATCTCCAACGTATA
>NZ_MCUF01000007.1:0-204 GCF_002873615.1 Shewanella sp. 10N.286.51.B7 | reverse complement strand
AGTGGTATCCCCTAGGGGATTCGAACCCCTGTTACCGCCGTGAAAGGGCGGTGTCCTAGGCCTCTAGACGAAGGGGACCCGGACTGGCGTTATACTCTACCAAAGAGTGAATACTCATTAAGTTCTGTAGGCTAAAACTTAACGCTTGCTTTAATTTCTCGAAATACATCAAGAAAAATAAAATAGTGGTATCCCCTAGGGGAT
>NZ_MCUF01000006.1:0-250 GCF_002873615.1 Shewanella sp. 10N.286.51.B7 | reverse complement strand
GATGGAAGAAACGCCTATTTTATGGTAGCTTGAAGGCACTTGCTAAGGCTCGTAAAGCGTAGCTTTTAAAGAGACCTGCAATTGACTTCAAGTAAAGAAGCGATGCTTCCCTCACGCCGCAGGGGGGCTTCAATTAAGCCCCAAGGGCATGGAATATGAACTCACGGATTGAGTAGCGACAACCTCCTCTCTCCGAAGTAAAGAACAACCCGTTACATGAGACCTACGGCTCATGAACTATGATCGTTAG
>NZ_MCUF01000005.1:0-1316 GCF_002873615.1 Shewanella sp. 10N.286.51.B7 | reverse complement strand
TATCTCTCCGCCATATTTAAAGAAGCCCGTTACTGCAAAGTAACGGGCTTTTTGCTATGTGGAAATTGAGTGAATTCGGCAAGAGAATTAAAAGGTTTGTAGCGCATCAGTGTAGGGTTCAACTCCTTATCTCTCCGCCATATTTAAAGAAGCCCGTTACTGCAAAGTAACGGGCTTTTTGCTATCTAGATATTAATAAATAAAACAACATAGGTTTGTAGCGCATCAATTTAGGGTTCAAATCCCTATCTCTCCGCCATATTTAAGACGAAAGGCTCATCAGAAATGATGAGCCTTTTTTCGTTCCAATGCGTTGGGTAGGGATGGCCCCACACCGATAAGGTTGTCTTTCTGTTGAACACTGATCGCACTTTCAATAAATTCACTAAGTTTGTCGATGCATCTTTGGCTGAGAATGGTCTGTCTGTCTTTTCTACCTTTACCGTTTCGAATGGTGAGAGATTGATGCTCAATATCGATATCTTGTATTCGCAGACTCAAGCACTCAGAAATACGTAAGCCACTTCCGTATAGCATTGCAATGATAAGGTTATCGCGGCCTTTAAGTTGACTCAATACCTTTGCCACTTCTGTTGTCGATAATACGGTTGGAAGCTGCCTTTGTTTACTTGCGTAACGAAAGCCTAAATCACCTAACGGTTGTTTTAAGTGTTTTTGATAAAGGTAAACTAATGCATTGAGCGCCACTTTTTGTGTATTCACAGCGACATGACGGGAGTTTGCAAGATAGCTAAGGAACTGCGCGACTTCAATTGATCCCATCGTTTCCGGGTGTCGTTTATGTTGAAAGTTAATAAACGCCTTCATCCAATATAAATAGGCTTTTTCGGTTCTTATGCTGTACCCACGCATTCGCATATTTTCTTGAACTTTACTGAGAAACGGGCTTGTCATTTTTTGCATGCTAAATAACTCGATGACTGTGTTTATATACAGTATTATTTAATTTTGCCATTTTTCAAGTGATAAAATGATTGTTTTATGCGCGTTTATCCTTGTGATTTTTTAAATACTCACATATTATCAATCGCTTAATGTAATATTTTTTTAAATAATAGGCTTGAAAAGTGCGCATGCGCATTTATCAAGAAGTTTATTAGCTATAATGTTAGCTTTTACAATATTTTCAGGTAATTAGGTGTGCGCGTTTTTACTGGTCTGATGAGGTAAATGCGCATGCGCACTATACAAATGTTCTTGACCTGCGGTAGACGATTTTTTTGTAAAAAGAAGTGATATTTTAGTCTAGCCGAGGGAGTAGATAGAACCAAACGTGATGGAAGAAACGCCTATTT
>NZ_MCUF01000004.1:1344-2045 GCF_002873615.1 Shewanella sp. 10N.286.51.B7 | reverse complement strand
ATCGCCAAGCGCCTAATTTAAGTCTTAAATTACTGACAAGTAATCTTGAGCAAGATCATGCTGATATGGCTCAGTCGGTAGAGCGCATCCTTGGTAAGGATGAGGTCCCCAGTTCGATTCTGGGTATCAGCACCATCTTTAAAACCAGATTTGTCTGGGGACAATAGCATTGTGGTACCACCTGATCCCATCCCGAACTCAGTAGTGAAACGCAATCGCGCCGATGATAGTGTGGGGTCTCCCCATGTGAAAGTAGGTCATTCCCAGACGCTAATTTTCTCTTTATGAGAGCAGATAGCCCGTTACTGACGTAACGGGCTTTTTTGTATTTGAAATTTGAGCTTATTCAAACGGCCACTTAGTTAATAGATAGTGTGGAATACAAGTTAAGGGTAACAAAGTAGGTCATTACCAAGCATTATAACCATCCATCCTATCGATCATATATTAATAGAGTGGATGGCCCGTTACCCACTTATAGAGCTTATTTTTAAAATTATGAGTTGGATTTCGCCAAAGCTTTATCATGATACTAGAAATATTTTGGTTAGGAGCCCAACAACTGCCGTTCAGTAAGATTTACTTAAGTTCCTTTTAAAATATAGCTCTATCTTCCTCAAGCAGAGGAGCTGTAACTAAACGATATAAGTTGCTATTCATTTCAGTACAGGTGTTTATTGCCTGTTCTACTGTTCTACTGT
>NZ_MCUF01000004.1:0-508 GCF_002873615.1 Shewanella sp. 10N.286.51.B7 | reverse complement strand
ACTGTTCTACTGTTCTACTGCTTAGTAGTAAGTGGCACTTTGGCATAACCTCTTATCCATCTTATCAATTATCTATTGTCTAGATAAAATTAACTGAGTATGGAGTTTATAGCGTAGGCATGTTGTCTTTATATTATGCTGTTAAAAATGATCAGACTTCTTTAATTAGTGCTAAATGTTCAATTAGATCTAAACGCTGTGCCTGTAGTTTTAGCTTCTATGGCCATAATTAAGAAACAATAAGATTAATTACCAATAGAAATGTGGATAGTTTCTATACATATTATCTAGTGGACTTGAACAATTTCGAGTTTTTAAAGTTAAGCATTGAGGTTGAAGTCTTTATATACCTCAGTTTCATACAATGTAAGCTAGCTTTAATGCGCCTGTAATTATCGATTTAATAGCCATTATGTGGATAAGTTTGGGGGTAACTCGTGAGTATCCTGTACTTAAGCAAGGAATGTAAAATAACTTCATTTTTATGCAAAAAAGCCCTTGCGCGAAA
>NZ_MCUF01000003.1:12501-20425 GCF_002873615.1 Shewanella sp. 10N.286.51.B7 | reverse complement strand
TGCTATTATTTATATTTTAAATAAAAATAATGGCAATATAAAAGTGACCGCTTATGAGTGTGGTTTTAATAATCTTTCAGTATTTAGTCGTCAATTTTCTAACACTGTTGGTTGTTGTCCTACAGAATATGTCAAACGTCAAAATATTATTTAAACTTAAACTATGAAAAGGTAAGATTAAATAAATGTATCAATTGTTACATTTGCGAATGATTATTAATTGGATTTATTGTTAATTAGAAGCAAGTCACATTAGCCGTTAATTAAGTTGCTTCTTCTATCACTTTAGAGGTGTTTTGCTGAGCCTTGTCACAGTATCTAGATTCATTTCTGAACCCAAACCTCGTTATTTGAAAAGCAAATTGTGTTTTGTGAAGCACTAAAACCGTGAAAAAATCGTAATCTCAATAAACGTTTTTAGCTGATTATGCTATCTTTGGGCGATATTTGTTATTCAACGCCGAATAAGACCCTTTATGCTTAGTATTGCTCAAATTATCGCTCAAGAACTGAATGTTCGTGAGCAACAAGTCTCAGCGACTATCGCGTTACTTGATGATGGTTCTACCGTTCCTTTTGTTGCTCGTTACCGTAAAGAGGCAACGGGTGGTTTAGATGATGCCCAGTTACGTACCTTAGATAGCCGTTTAGGCTATTTACGTGAACTAGCAGAAAGAAGGCAAGTTATCCTTTCAAGCATTGATACCCAAGGAAAATTAACGCCAGAATTAAAGCAGGCGATAAATACTGCTGATAGCAAAACTCGTCTTGAAGATTTATACCTTCCTTATAAGCCTAAGCGTCGCACTAAAGGTCAGATTGCTATTGAAGCAGGCTTATTGCCACTTGCTGATTTTTTATTAGCTCATCGCCAAACTAACCTTGATGCGAAAGCAGCTGAATTTATCAATCCAGAAGCCGGCTTTGCTGATAACAAAGCAGTGCTCGATGGTGCGCGCTTTATTCTAATGGAACGTTTTGCTGAAGATGCGGATTTATTACAGAAAGTACGTCAGCATTTACGTCAGCAAGCTGTGCTCGAAAGCCGAATGGTTAAGGGTAAAGAAAAGGAAGGTGCGAAGTTTCGTGATTACTTTGAGCATACTGAAACCATCACTAAAGTCCCATCTCACCGCGCTTTAGCCATGCTTCGTGGTCGCAACGAAGGCGTGTTGAGCCTGTCGATGAATGCAGATCCCAAAGCAGAAGTGGCGCAAAGCAGCTATTGCGTGGTGATTATTGCTGAGCATTTCAATTTAAAGCTGTCTGATTCTGACGTTGATCAATGGCTAAAAACAGTGGTCACTGCAACTTGGCGGGTAAAAATTGCCCTGCAAATGGAAACTGAGTTCATCAGTGCGATGCGTGAACGTGCAGAAGCTGAAGCAATTAATGTATTTGCTCGTAATCTAGGTGATTTATTAATGGCGGCGCCAGCGGGTGCTAAAGCCACAATGGGCTTAGATCCTGGGTTACGTACTGGTGTTAAAGTCGCGATTGTGGATAACACAGGTAAATTTGTCACTCACACCACTATTTTCCCACATGCGCCGCAAAACGTTTGGGACAAGTCGATCCGTACTTTATCTAACCTTGTTAAAATGCATAAAGTTGAGTTGATTGCGATTGGTAACGGCACAGCATCACGTGAAACTGACAAATTAGCGGCTGAAGTGATTAGCTTTATGAAAGAGACCCACCCGAGCCTGACTAAGATTATGGTCAGCGAAGCCGGCGCCTCTGTTTACTCTGCTTCTGAGCTAGCATCCGATGAGTTCCCGAATCTGGATGTATCGATTCGTGGCGCGGTATCGATTGCACGTCGTTTGCAAGATCCGTTAGCGGAATTAGTTAAAATTGAACCAAAATCCATTGGTGTCGGCCAATATCAGCATGATGTAAGTCAAAGCCAGTTATCTAGTTCACTTGAAGCCGTTGTCGAAGACTGTGTGAACGGTGTTGGTGTCGATTTAAATATGGCTTCAGCGCCATTACTGGCTCAGGTTGCCGGTTTAAATAAAACCTTGGCTAAGAATGTCGTTACTTATCGTGATGAAAACGGCCAGTTTGAGACCCGTAAGCAATTATTGAAAGTCGCGCGTTTAGGCCCTAAAGCTTATGAGCAGGCTGCCGGTTTTTTACGTATTCCTCAGGCAAAAAATCCATTAGATGGCTCTTCTGTTCACCCAGAAGCCTATAAATTAGTGGAATCGATTGCTAAAGCGAAACAGCAAACGGTTACGCAGTTAATGGGCAATACGGCATTACTATCAGAGCTTAATGCAGCAGAGTTTGTAACTGAAGAGTTTGGTTTACCGACTATTACTGATATTTTGGCCGAGCTTGATAAACCTGGGCGAGATCCTCGTGGTGAGTTTAAAACTGCCAGCTTTAAAGATGGTGTTGAAGAGTTAAAAGATCTCAAACTTGAAATGATCCTCGAAGGGGTTGTCACTAACGTGACTAACTTTGGCGCCTTTGTAGATGTGGGTGTGCATCAAGATGGTTTAGTGCATATTTCATCATTAACAGATAAGTTTGTTAGCGATCCGCATACTATCGTTAAAGCGGGTGACGTGGTTAAAGTCAAAGTGATGGAAGTTGATACTGAACGTCGCCGCATTGCATTAAGTATGCGCTTAGATGAGCCAGTACAAGCTAAAGCATCATCGAATAAGCCACAGACTTCAGGTAAAGGAAGTGCTGGCAAAGGCAAACAAGCAGCTTCTAAAGGTCAGTCAGCTAAAGGCGGCCAAGGTAAGCAAAACAAAGCCCCTGCCAATGCGGCAATGGGCGATGCATTTGCTAATGCGTTTGCAAAACTCAAAAAGTAATATTGTTCTCGCTATTATTAAATAGCTAAACAGTGACATTAAAGCCTTAATGGCATCGAGATAACTCGTTGTTTTAAGGCTTTTTTATTGCTTGTTGGTATGATGAGAAACGGCGTTGATGGTTATTCTTCTATGTAAGTCAGACAAATTTCATCAAAGTTTGTTTTTGGTGAGATGACTTCTTCATTTTTGAGCATTTCTTTATGGTCTTGCTTACTGATTAACTCATTATCGATAGTAAATACTTGGCGATGACTCAGCTGACTTTTCACTAAAAACTGGCAATGCTCTTGGTGAAATGCCTCGTCAAATAATCCATTATCTTTGATACGCTGTAGACCTACTTTTATTCGGTTGGCCAATTGAGGATATGCAGGCGACACATAAAATAGTGTGACTAATGGAATATGTAATAAGGTGTTTTTTTCGACAATTAAATCGGGATAAATTTTTCCATAGGTTTCAACTTCATCATAGGCTTCATTAATTCCACGGCCGAAACTGATAAAGCGTTCTTTATCAAGCATATGAAAAAGCCCATCGTAACTCGAACCAATAACCACATCCATTCCTGCTTTTTCCATTGCAAAGCGTGTTGACCAAAACATCCCTGATCCTGTCGGTATCAATTTGAATTGCTCGAATGTGTTGATGTCAGAAAATAGTGATTGGTTTTGCTGTTTGATGATGAAGACGCGAAATCCTTGAACACCTTTTCGTAATGGCACATCAATGGCAATAAGTTTTTCACTCCATTGTGCTTTAGGCGCTTCGGCGATGACATTGATTAACTCGCCAGTCATTAATTCAGGTAAGACTCTACCTGATGTCATTGGATAATCTGAGGTGGTTATCTCCCAGTCTCCAAAATCATCTTCTGTATGAATTAAAGAAAGCTGCATAAGCTTATAGCTATATTCGTAGCGGGTATCATGGACAGAGTCAGGTTGATTTAATATAACCACATCTTTTGCTAGTACTGGCATTGCCAGTGTTGATGTTGCTAGGAGCAGGACGCTGAAAAACAAACAAATATTCACAGCAAAGGTATATCTTGATGATGTCATCTTTGCCTCTTTTGTTTGGGAATGGAATGATTAGCTAATCCAATATAATTAATTACTTATCAATACTCAATAATTATAGGGTTGTGAATCAAAACCTAGCTTGTGCAGGCCATAAGTCATCATATTTGCAGCAAGTCGGTCATGGCGGAAGATATCATTTAGTGGGGCTAATGCAATAAAAAACGCTAAATCGGTATCGACTTAGCGCTTTATAGTGGGTGAGGAGATCGCTTGCGTATTTAAACAGAAGATAAAGCCCTGAGTTTAAGCGATGTGAGTCATTTCATTTAAAATAAACTGCTCAACAGCGCCTTCGGTTGCACTCATATATTCAGCTAAATGCGTGTTACCCATATGTGTTTGCCATAACTCACGTGACTGCCAGTTTTCATAAAACATGAAATGAGCTGGATTTTCGTTATCTTGATGTAAGTCGTAATTGATGCAACCTGCTTCTGCGCGAGTAATCTCAATCAGTTTTAAAAGCTCTGCTTTTACTAATTCAATTTTGTCTGCTTTAGCAATGATGTTTGCCACAATAGTGAGTCTAGTCATGTTGAATAATCCTATTTTTATATTGAATTTAAATGGCGCCTTTAAATGGCGCCTTTAAATGATTGAAACGAGATTGCGCTATTTGCGCAGTGCTCGTTTGATGAATCTATATTAGTCCTTGTCATGAATATCTTAAACAGCGTAATGTTTGATATATTCTCAAAATAAAATTGATAATTATGTTATTAGAAGACTTGATTGTGATTTCAAAGGTAGCTGAATTTCGCAGTATTACCGCGGCTGCCGAAAACCTTGATATGCGAACGGCCACAGCCAGTGCGGCAGTTAAACGGGTAGAAAATGCCATAGGTGTTGAGTTGTTTGTACGTACTACACGGCATTTAAGGCTCTCTACTGCAGGCGAGCGTTATATTCCTCAATGTGAGAAAGCCCTCTCTATGCTGGCGCAAGCTAAGCAAAATATTAAAGATGATCTCGATATCATTGACGGCAATTTACGTATAGCACTCTCGTCTGATTTTGGGCGTAACTTGGTGATACCTTGGCTAGATGAATTTATGGATAGTCATCCACAGGTGAATCTTCGCACCAGTATCAGTGACAGTAATATTGACTTCTATCGTGATGCTGTGGATATGGCACTGCGTTATGGCTCGCCAACAGAGGCCAACGTATACGGGTTTAAAATCTGTAATGTGCCGAAACTTTTGTGTGCCAGCCCTGAGTACATCGCCAAGTTTGGTCAACCTCAACACCCTGATGATCTTACTGAACATAATGGTCTGTTATATCAACTGTACGATATTGTGCATGATGAATGGTGTTTTACTGATAGCCATAATCACCAATATAAAGTGAAAATGAACAGTAACCGTGCAGGTAATGATGGTGAACTGGCAAGGCGGTGGTGTTTGGCTGGCAAGGGCTTGGCGGTAAAGTCATTCCTTGATGTTTCAGCAGATCTTTTGTCCGGTAAGCTTGTGAGTGTAATGCCTGATTTTACACCTAGCCCAACAGAACTATGGCTGATTTGCCCAAGCCGACAGTCGATTACGCCTGCTGTAAGGCTATTGAGAGATAGCTTCAGAGAGAAAACCCTGCATATTCTTAAGCAGTTAGTTGATGAAGGCATCCTTGAACAGCGAAGTCTTGATAAAAACAGCTTTTAATCAAACTATAAGAAAAACACAGCAATAAACATCGTCATCTATGACGTGGTCAGTTATGAAGTGACAGTTATGAAGTGACAGTTATGAATTGACAGTTATGAAACGACAGTTATGAAATGACAGTTAATAAAAGTCCATTGAGGATAAAACAGTGCTGGGCTAGTTAGCGGATAGACAGTGGTTTATTTACACTAACGCAAATAACTGGTTGTGATCTGAAGGGGTGGTTTGTTGCTGATAAAACTTGCCGACACGCTCGCCGAGTTGCTGGTAAAAAGCGTCTGACTGCTCTTTATTAGCCTCATTTAACAATAAGCTTTGGATAGTGCGGTTGTTATCTTGTTTGGCGCTTTTATCTGCTTCAACTGGAGCTGAACTGGCATTTTTTTGTTGAATGTCACGACGTTGGATTGTCGGATTACTGTTAGCGGCAACACGCAGTAATTGCGGAAAAATGCCTTTTGGCCCTAACGCTTGTTGTTGAGTTAACTGCTGATCAGTCGATTGTTTTTGCTGCTGCTTTTGCTCGATCAACTCATGACGGGTTAAACGCTCATTTTGCTGATTGTAAGCGCGCTCTTGGTGCGCTTTAGACAATTCTTGCGGCGGCAATATCGGTTTAGCTTGCTGGTTATCCGCGTGCGCAAGATCGGTTGCAACATTACTTGTCGCAATCGGTACTTGGGGATAATTGGTCACTACCAGCATAAAGCTCACTTTGATTATATCGAATAACGTTTAAATTATAGTCAATTTACAAGTGGTTTTATAGGCTTAGTCTGTATGTTTTTCGATCCAAGGCAGTAATTCAGCTAAAAACGCTTGTGGGTGTGAAATGAACGGTGCGTGAGATGCTTTATTGTGAACAACGTCTTCTATACTTGTTGCTTGGGGTAAAAGTTTGATGATCTTTTTCGGAACTAAACTGTCACATCTGCCCCAAATCCTTAACCATGGTTGTTGGATAGTACTCAGCTGTGAACGTAAATCCACCGTACGCAGCATCCCTAAACCTTGATCGAGCACGGCTTGGCTAGGTAAAGGTTTGGCTAATACCAGTTTCTTAATCGCGGCAATATCATTTTTAGCTGTGTCACTGCCCATGGCTTGAATCGCTAAAAAACGTTCAACGGTTTTGGCTAAGTTAATTTGCAGTTGCTCAGAAAACTGCGCTAACACCTTAGGTGCGATACCCGGCCATGACGCTTTGCTTTCAGGTGCTTGATTAACTCTATCTTGGTCACTATCTGTTTGAGCAAAAACGTCTTGTTCACTAAATTCTTGAACAATAGCTTCTTGAGCCATAAAACATGGTGATGAAGCCACAGTGATTAAGGCTTTAACTGACTCAGGGTAAGTTATGGCGATTTGAGTGGCGACTATGCCGCCCAATGACCAACCAAGCCACACAGCATTTTTGGGTAATTGCTGTGCTAGTTGTGCTGCCCACGCATTGATATCTCCAGTATTTTCAGCACTATCACCAAATCCCGGCAAGTCGACATAATGCACTCTATAATGACTAAGCGCCGTTTGTAATGGATGAAAAACGGCAGAGTTAACTCCCCAACCATGTAACAAAACAAGATCTTGGCCTTCGCCCACAGTGTGAACGTGTAACTGAGGTAAGTTGGACTGCACGGGGTTTCCTCAAGATTGAGTTTGGGTTAATTGCCATACAGGATAAGGATATTATATGGATTGGCAACTCCGACAAGCCTGCTATGCAGGCTTTCGCATTGTTAAGCACGCAATTTTGCGTAATCTCCCTAATCGCTGCATGTTATGCAGTCAGGATATTGAGCAGTATGATCTGCAGAAACCGCATTCTGGCGTGTGTCAGCACTGTTTAGTGGCTGGACTTTATCAGCATGAAGTCTGCTTAGGATGCGGTAAGGCTATGATGCTATTACAGCGCTATTGTGGCCAATGTCAGTCAACTGAGCCAATAATGGTTATTGCGCCATGCAGTTATCATCAAGGGCTAGGTGAATTGATTGCAGCGATAAAATATCAACAACAATGTGCCTCATTAGCGGCGTTAGTGCAGGTGCTGGCTATTCGAGTGATGGATTTGGTTTCGAGGGATATGATTCAATTACCACAAGTGCTCATTCCTGTGCCGCTGCACCCCAATCGCTTAAAGTCGCGCGGATTTAATCAAGCATGGTTAATTGCTAAGGCATTAAGCCAACAATTAGGCATTGTCATGGATGATGCCTTGTTAGTCAGAGATGTTGATACCCAAGCACAAGCCGGATTAGATGGCAAAGCAAGGCGATTAAATTGCGCGGGGGCATTTAGCTTAAACTTAAATGCTTCAAGCTCAAACACTTCA